>CAYXJI010000032.1:0-1217 GCA_964465175.1 uncultured Burkholderiaceae bacterium
CGCTAAGGTCTGCATGCCACTGTCGTGGATACGCTGCCAAAGCGGGCTGGTTTGTATATTGCTTAGAGTAGGATTTTTGAATTCCATCGTCGATGACTTTCTAAGCTATTAAACGTAGAGTTCAGTGAACAACTTGCGCAGTGTTTCACTCTCGCGCAATAAAGCCAATGAGTGCTCTGCATGACCAGTCGCGTAGCCATTACCAACGATCATTTCTACGTCTTTACCAACACCTTCCGCACCCAATGCTGCTGCGGTAAAGCTAGTTGCCATCGAGAAGAAATAAATTTTGCCGTGCTGTTTGGTGGACAAGATGCTGCCCATTTCGGTGTTCTGAATATTCACACAATTGATGACCAAATCCGCCATCGCGCCATTCGTCACATTGGAAACAGCTTCCATCAAAGCTAAAGCATTGGTCGCATCGACTTGCAAAGTGTGATCGGCCCAGCCTAAATCCTGCATGCGTTGGCAGTCTTTTTCGAACGGGGAAACGCCGATCACGCAACCGTTTTTACCTACACGTTTTTTCGCTTCGTAAACACACAAAGTGCCGGACTTTCCGCCGCCACCGATAACGACTACGGTGTCGCCTTCTTTCACTAAACGTGCTGTCTGCGCAGGTGCGCCAGCCACGTCTAAAATCGCGAGTGCCATCTTTTCATCGATGTCTTCTGGCAGTTTGGCGTACAGGCCAGTTTCGAACAAGATCGCTTTACCTTTGATATCGACCTGATCTTTTTGCATGTGAATTTTGACGATTTCATCAATACGCAAAGGTGTCAAAGACAGGGAAACCAAAGTAGCGATCTTGTCGCCAACTTTCAGATCGATTTTGCCTGCGAGTGCAGACCCGATTTCAAGAATAGTACCAATCAACATACCACCAGAACCCGTCACCGGATTGTGATGCTTACCGCGCTTCTCCACGATACCTTTGACAATTTCCGCAACCTTAGCTTCATCGCCATTGGCTTCTTGTTTGATTTGCGTGAAGCTGGCAGCGTCAATGTTCAATGCAGAAACATCGATCAGGATTTCGTTGTCGGTGATCTCCATCGTGTTATCGATTTTCCACGCGCCTTGTGGCAGGACGCCTTGTGGTTCGATGACGCGGTGGATACCGTATGGGGAGCTTGGTGTTGTGAATTTCATGATGAGCTTTACCGGAAATTTTGTATGCAGTGATGTGGCGAATGCTGGGAATAGAATCGCTA
>CAYXJI010000032.1:1284-18129 GCA_964465175.1 uncultured Burkholderiaceae bacterium
CGCGGGTTGCACCCGCCCTACGAAATTCATCTAGGAATTAACGTCAATCTCGCTTAATTACTACGCGTAGGCAAGCTGAAGTCATGGCCCAAGCCTGGCATATCGATCGTCATGCCTTTGTAGTTACGGCACTTCACAGTCGTACCGCTACCATCAGGTAATTCTTCTTCACGTACATAAGTTGGGATGATAGGCAATTTACCCAAGCCGCCCAAACCATCAACCACGAAGGTTGGTACCGCTGGACCACTGATCCAGCCACGCAAACCTTCATACAATTCAATCATGCGGTGATGTGGCACGATGAAGTGCGCTGCACCTTCCACCATGTCTGTGGAATAGACATAGTAAGGACGTACACCCATTTCGATCGTCTGCATGAACAAATCACGCATGACCATCACATCATCATTCACGCCCTTCAAACAAACAGTTTGCAAGCCCATCATGATGCCGGCTTTTTGTATCATCTTGACGCGTTGACGCAGCAAAGGTGTGATTTCTTTTGGATGGCCGATATGGATATTAATCATCTGTACGCGATGCTTTTCCAATACTGCGCACAACTCTGGTGTAACGCGTGTTGGCAATTGCACGACCATACGTGAACCCATACGCAAGAAGCGAACGTGCGGTGCACGACGACGGATTTCGCCGAGGATGTAATCCAAACGCTCATCGGTAAATGTCAATGGATCACCACCAGACAAGAGCACATCTTCAATCTCTGGATTGCTCGCGATGTAATCGATAGATGCTTCGATTTCGTCTTTAGCGACGGAACCATCAGGCTGAGAAACCATGCGCTTACGTGTGCAGAAACGGCATAAAGTCGCACAAGTATTCGAGACCAGGAACAAGACGCGACGTGGATATCGATGCACCACGCTAGTACCAGGAATCGTATCGCCCTCTTCGCCTAATTGGTCCAAAGAAGTCGCGAAACCAGGGATAGTTTGCTCGTGATGCGAAGGCATGTATTGCAAGCGGATAGGGCAATTTGGATCATCTCTATCCATCAATTTCGCCATATAAGGCGTAATTGCCACTGCAAACTTTTTGTAGACTGTGTTATCCACATCTTCCACATTATTCAATACGCCCATCAATTCAGAGTGGTGAGAATAACGACGTGTGAACTGTTTTTGCCAAGATTCTGACTCTGGATCATAAGCGTCTAATTCTTCGCGTGTCAGCAATTTTTTGATAGGATTGAATTCGACTTTTTGTTCCATGATGTCTCTCTCTTTAAGTCACGAATGACGGCAAAATGTAATGGGTACCCACAAGGGCGATAGGGAGATAGTGTAAAGAGGAGTTGTGCCGCCACAAACGCACAAAATGACTTAAACAACAGATCAAAATCAGTCATAATGTATGACAATCAAACAAAGTGCCTGAAAGCTAGCCGAAACCCGCCATGCCCAATAAGATAGACCCACTCGATCAGCAAATCATAGACCTACTCAAAGTGAACGCCCGCCTCCCCATCGTCGCGATGGCTAAAGCCCTAGGTTGCGCCCGCAGCACAGCACAATTACGTTTAAAGTCTTTAGAAGATCGCGGCATTATCAGCGGCTACACAGTCGACATCTCCGTCAGCCGCAGCCGGCCCAGTATACGGGCGATGGTCTTGATCTCCATCGAATCGCAACATGAACCCGAAATCATGCGCGCACTCACCAAGCGCCACGAAATTATCAAGCTCTACACCGTATCGGGTCGCTACGATCTATGCGCGATGCTCTCCACTGAATCGACGCACGAACTCGATGCAGTGATTGATAAGATACGTTTGATTAAGGGTGTGGTAGATACGTTTTCGACGATTTTGTTGTCGACTAAGTTGGATAGGCCTGAGTGATCGTCAGCATGTCGTAAAATAGGTTGGTGCTGAGCGCAGCGAAGCACAACGCCAACCCTACAGGTATATGTTTCAATACATCATGCGCAAATTTCACTCATCGACTCTTCAAAGCTTGCAATGTTTGCTCACTCAAAATCTGCGGTTCAACGATAGCCTGAGCATTCGCATCAAACAATGGCGACCGCTTATAGCTACCGCTAACACGCGCCACAATCGTCATCCACATGAAGCGTAGAATAACCGGCAACACGCCTTTTTGCGCTGGTCTTGGCTCCGCTGTCGCTGATCGCGTTTCGAAACAAGCCGTGACAGGACCAAAATCCTGATCGATACGTGCACGATCTAATGCTGTATGGATCAAGCCAATAAAAGCCATCTTAGGATCAGGCATAGTATTGCCTATCGGTGACTTACAACAAGCCGCATACCACCGCAGCATACCTTTATCGCTCAAGCGCACCGCAGCAAGATGTTCACGGCCTTGTATCAACTGCAAACGTGCCTGGCTTACCTGCACAATTTCTGTACCACCATGCGCATCCAACACCTGCTCGTCTTTTTCTAAAAAATGTGCAAAAGCGCGGCAATCGCTGCAATAACAACGAATATGATTGCGCGTGCCTGCGCCGACTAGCTGTGCGCGGAATTGACCGCATTGGCATTGGATAGTATGCATAAACAATCTCTCAATTAAACATGGCAAAGGAGACATAAACTAACACCATTCTCGCAAAAAACGATTAGCGTTTTTTGCAATTTGAATTTTGGGTTGTCATTGTCGAGAGTGATTTAAGCCGCTAGTAAGAAGAGATGACAAATTAACATTGTTTTACAAAAGATGCAATCAAATAAGATTGCGGTACTTCGCTATAGTATTTTCGTAAAATTCAAATTTTCTGTCCAAATTTCAATACACACAAGCTCATTCCGTACAGAAAACAATACATTGTGCGAACGCACAATTGTCCGACATCAGCAAATACAAATTTTCTACGGCTTGCTTGAAATAGCAGCAATCTCAAGTGCCATAATCGATCTCGGCTGATTACCCATCTGGTCACTAAAACAATAAAAAGCGGCGTCGGAAAATTACCATTTCCGACGCTTTCTATTTTCAAAGCATGAGTAAATAAGAAAGAGACATCATGATCGTAGGCGTACCTAAAGAAATTAAGAACCACGAATATCGCGTGGGTATGACCCCATCTTCTGTGCGTGAATTGACTTCACGTGGACATCAGGTTTTAGTGCAAAAGAATGCGGGTACCGAGATTGGTTTAACGGATGCGCAGTATCAAGCTGTCGGTGCGGAGTTAGTCGACACCGCAAAAGAAATCTTTGAACGTGCCGAGATGATCGTCAAGGTCAAAGAACCTCAGCCTGTCGAATGTGACATGCTGCGCCCGGGGCAAATCTTGTACACCTACTTGCATCTCGCACCCGATCCAGAACAAACCGCAGCCTTAGTTAAATCTGGTGCAATTTGCATCGCCTACGAAACGATTACTGGTGCCAACGGTGGCCTACCTTTGTTAGCGCCAATGAGCGAAGTCGCTGGTCGCATGTCGATTCAAGCCGGTGCGGCGCATTTGGAAAAATCCAAAGGCGGCATGGGCTTATTATTGGGTGGTGTACCAGGCGTGGCACCAGCACATATTGTGATTATCGGTGCTGGTGTGGTGGGTACCAATGCGATGCAAATGGCGGTCGGCACTGGCGCTCGCGTCACGGTGCTGGACAAGAGTGTGGATCGCTTGCGCCAATTAGATCTGGTTTATGGCAATCGGATTGCTACCGTGTATTCAAATGCACAAGCGATTGAAGAAGCCGTTTTATCGGCAGATTTAGTCATCGGCGGTGTCTTGGTACCCGGCGCAGCCGCACCCAAACTGGTCAGCCGCGATTTGATCTCTCGTATGAAAAAAGGTGCGGTCGTGGTCGACGTCGCGATTGACCAAGGCGGCTGCTTTGAAACCTCACACGCTACCACGCACGCGGAGCCAACTTATGTCGTCGATGGTGTGATTCACTATTGCGTGGCGAACATGCCCGGTGCAGTGGCACGTACATCGACCTTTGCGTTGAATAATGCCACAGTCGGTCATGCAGTCGCTTTGGCGACTAAGGGTTGGAAGCAAGCTCTACGCGACGACGTGCATTTGCGCAATGGCCTGAATGTGTGTGAAGGTAAAGTGACTTATGAAGCCGTGGCACGCGATTTGGGTTATGACTATGTGGCGGCGGAGAGTGTTTTGAATTAAAAAGACGGCTGACAATCTAACTGAGATTGCCGTCGCAAAAAAAGCCTGCAGAGAATTAATTCTTTGCAGGCTTTTTGGTTTTGAAAACGAGTAAGTGCTATTTACCCGCGTTGACACCACCTATACCATCAACAGTTTTACTGATCGATTTTGGATTGCCATAGTAATTTAGTGAGCCTATGCCTTGCACATTGGCCTTTAATTTTTCAGTGGCAGTCACTTCCACTGAGCCTATACCTTCAACGCTGGCGTCTACATTTTCAGCGACCAAAGCTTTGGCATCAACAAAGCCCACCCCTTGCGCACGCAATTTAAAATCACGGACTTTGCCACTCATTTTTAACAAGCCGACGCCTTCATAATTTAATTCAAAACGGTCGCCCGCAATTTTGCTCACGGTCGTCAAGCCTGCGCCTTCCATTTTAAATTTACTTAATGCGGGCATGGTGACGACCACTTTCAGATCATCAGAAATACGAAGATTCTTTTTTTCTTTATAGCTGATGAGGAGTTCGTCGCCCGAGATATCGGTGATGATTTTTTCCATGTATTTATCATCGCCTTTGACCGTAATCGAATGAGCGCTACCGACGACGACCTCGACCGAGAGAGCACCTTGCGTACGAATGGTGCTAAATGGCGTGACCTTGCGCACTTGCTCACCGGCAGTTGCTAAGTTGCTGGCGAGAACAAAGCCGAGTGTGAAACAGGATATCCAAATTTTGCGCATAAAAAAACTCCAATAGTTGGTCTACAATAAGACGATGTGAACAAGGGCTTAGGTGTCGCAGTCAATTTTTTAACGAAACTGCAATGACGCGAGTGTGCCTCTATTTTTAGATTTTGTCAGGCACAAACGATGAAATGTCATTTTGTGGGGGCAGAATGCAAAAACGGCGCATCATGCGCCGTTTTTTTCCTCTAAAAAAGCGGGAAATTTCTTAAAAATTATTTGCTAGCAGGTGTTGATGCCGCTGTTTTTTCTACGCTTTTTTCTGCTGGTTTGTCTGCATGTTTTTTCGCTGCTTTGTCTGCATGTTTTTCAGTATGTTTTGCAGGTGCTGTGGCGGCCTTCACATCGGTACTTGCTGCAGCTTTGGCCGCTGCGGGTACGCTTGCAGCGCTCGATGCCATCGTAGCAGAAGCTGCTGGTGCCGCACTCGCTGGCTTAGCTGCGTCTACCTTTGCTGGAGCGGCTTTTGGTGCGGATGCTACGCTAGCGGCAGAAGAAGCTACTGCTACGGCAGGTGCTGCAGCCGGTGCAGATTTTGCTGGCGCTGTTGGTGTTTGGTTAGCATGCGCTAAAGCTGCGCTGAAAGAGATTGCTGTTGCAACGAATGTGAAGGCGATTTTTTTCATGATAAATTCCCTGTGAGTTGGACTACATATTAAGTTTAATAAATGCGCTGCATACAAGTGAGTACTAATCCGGTGCTACATTTTTTCTTACTGATTTTTGCTGATTTTTGCTGATTTTTGCTGATTCGCAGTGCTTGCTGCGTACTCCCATAACGGGGTCGAGTTTTTTTCTGTTGACACGAATTTCAAAAAATTTTTATTTTAATTTTCAGCCTTCTGAACCATAGATTGATCGAAAAAAGCGCACTAGATGGTGTTAACTTAAGGTCTTTCAAGCCCCCAAAAAATTTAAATTATTTTCTCTTGAAAAGCACTTTTCCCATCTACATATCGGTATCAGCAGATGCTCAAGTGAGGTCTGCTAAATCACTTAAACCATATCGCTTCACTTTATAAGGATATATATCATGCGTAATTTTGACTTTTCTCCACTCTATCGTTCTGCCATCGGTTTTGATCGTTTAGCGCATCTATTTAACGAGGCCCAACGTGCTGAAGCGACGCCAAGTTATCCGCCCTACAATATTGAATTGGTCACCGAGGATCAATACCGCATTAGTATGGCCATCGCTGGATTTGACCGCAGTGAGATCGAAATTGAAACCGAGCGTGATGTATTAAAAGTAGTCGGTCGCAAAGCCAAACCAGAAACCCAAGGCACCTATTTGCACCGTGGGATTGCGACACGTGATTTTGAGCATAGTTTCCGTCTCGCAGATCATGTCAAAGTCGTGGGCGCACGTTTAGACAATGGTTTGCTCAGCATAGAATTGCAGCGCGAAATTCCCGAAGCACACAAGCCACGTCGCATCGTGATTGATGGTGAAACTTTGCGTTCGGTACCATCCGTGGATCAATTACAAGCAGCATAATTTTTAGCTTCATTTTTTAAGTTTTTTCGATCTCCTTTTTTGTAGTTCCCCTCCTGGCGTGGCTGGCAACAGTCACGCTTTTTTTCTTTAATTTTTGAATACGCCTAGTGGGATTTGACTCTGTTAAGATACTCGCTAATCCAATTTTAAAGACAGGGGAAAATCATGCTGTACTGGAAGAAAATTGTGGGCGCAAGTCTGTTACTAGTCACACATACGCTGTACGCGCAACAAGTCGCTACCGTGCGTGTCGATTATCTACATAGCGGCAATGCCAAGCAAGAACACTATGCTTTAGACCGCGTACTCATAGAGCCTCTGCCTTGGCCGGGCAATGTGCAGAAGAATATCGATCACACGGATCGCGGTGTCAATTTATTTGAAGTCCGTGACAAAGCCAGCGGTGAGCTGATTTATTCGCGCGGTTTTTCCACGGTTTTTGGCGA
Source organism: uncultured Burkholderiaceae bacterium (assembly GCA_964465175.1). Lineage (GTDB taxonomy): Bacteria > Pseudomonadota > Gammaproteobacteria > Burkholderiales > Burkholderiaceae_D > Undibacterium. Next base: position 8,090 of record CAYXJI010000032.1, read on the forward strand.
ATGGCAAAGCACAGAAGAAGCAACAAAGCTCGATCGCGGTTTTCAAGAATCGCTACGTTTTCCTAAACCACAAAAACCGGTCAATCTGCGTGTCTTAAAGCGCGACGACAAAAATCAATTTCAAATGGTGTGGAGCGTCGATGTCGATACCGACGCACAAGACGTCGTCAAAAAACTTCCTGACACCAAGCTCAAACCCATTCCCATTCATGTCAGTGGCGACTCTGCGGACAAAGTAGATTTACTCATTATCGGCGACGGTTACACACAAAAGGAAATGGCAAAATTTATCGCCGATGCCAAACGCATGAGCCGCTATTTGTTCACGGTATCGCCCTTTCAAGAGCGCGCCAAAGATTTCAACATTTGGGGCTTGGCAGTAGCCACCCAAGAGTCGGGTGTATCACGTCCCTCGACCGGTCAATATCGCGCCTCTAGCCTTGGCGCACGCTACGATATTTTCGGCAGTGAGCGCTACGTCTTAACTTTGGACAATCGCGCCTTACGCGACATCGCACAAAATGCGCCCTATGAATTCATAGAGATTTTGGTCAACAACGAGACCTACGGTGGTGGCGGTATTTTTGGCCAATTCTCCACCGCTGCGGCTGGTAATGAATGGGCAAACTATTTGTTTGTACATGAATTTGGTCATCACTTCGCGGGGCTCGCCGACGAGTATTACACCTCGCCAGTCGCCTATCAAACGGGCGCTGAGATCAAACAAGAACCGTGGGAACCCAACGTCACCGCCTTGAAAAATCCAAGTCAATTAAAATGGCAACAGCATGTCAAAGCGGGCACAAATATTCCTACCAGTTGGCCCAAAGAACGCTATGAAGAAGCGTCCCGTGCTTACCAAAAAATACGCGCAGAGTTACGAAAAAACAATCGCCCAGAATCAGAAATGAGTGCGCTGTTTAAGAAAGACTTAGCCGACTCTACAGACTTATTTTCCAAAGATCCCCACTATCGCAGCGTAGGCGCATTCGAAGGTGCTAACTACGAAGCAAAAGGCTATTACCGCTCACAAATGCAATGCCTGATGTTTGATCGCAGTGAGCAATTTTGCCAAGTGTGTCAAGACGGCATTAGCAGCATCATTGATTTGTACACGGCTAAGCGATAGACGACCACGCCTTGAACCCAAATTTTCCATTTGGCGCACCTGCGGTGCTAGTGGTGTGCTGACGGCGCATTTTGGGCCATTTTTGCTGCTCTTCGTTGTCAATAGCTAGTTATTGACGCCTCATTCGCATCAAAACTGTCTCAAAAAGTGCATACCTCATCATCACAAATCTGAATGGAAAATCTGGCTTGAACGAATGCACTGTGAATAAAATCATACGTCTCCTTAAATTTTATTGAACGAGCTGTGCTGAGATTGCGCTGATTTTCTACGCGACCTCGGCGCAAAAAATAGCCAAGTGAGGCGACTGGTATTAGGCCATATCAAGCTTGCCGTTGCTCGCTGCCTAGGATAGCCACGCATAATTCGCCGCGGATTTCTTCGCCTTTCTGCGTTATCCAATTGCCATTACGCTTTATCACTAGCAGTGCCAACGCCGCGCTAATGCTAGTTATTCCCACCCAAAAAATCCTTAACTTCGCTATTTGTTGCCAACCGGAATTACGGCGAAGTGGTCTATACAAGAAAAAATAGCTAGCGCAAAAGTTCATGAAAGAGAAGGATTTTTTTGCTATTTCCTATCCCTATCTAAGTCATTGACTTGTTCATTACGGATCAACATACTCTCGCCCGATTGATATCATATTATCAATCTCAGGACTTATAACAATGATGCACATCAAGTGCATCGAAACTTCAATGGGACACATTATGAAACTCAAAACAGGTCTACAACTCGCTGTGCTCAGCGCGTCTATCGCGGCGGGCTTTGCGCATGCTGAAATCAAAACCAATTTTCTGGCAAACGTACGGCCATTGATCAAGTTCAATGAATTAACCCGCGCTGAGAAAGTGATCTTGGCGCAGCAATCTCAATTGGTATTGCGCGATCTGTATGTTAATCGTTATCAAAAAAATGAATATTACGGTACCAATCCGAATTTTTCTGGTCATGTAGATCCTGCCGTCAAAGTACAAGAAGTTGTGAATAAGATTGATACGCTCAGTACCGCCGATTTGCACAAAAATCTGAGTCAAATTTTCGTCAGTCAGCGCGACCTGCATTTGAATTACAACTTCCCATTGCCGCACGCGGCGTTCATTAGTTTTTTACCGTTTAATTTTGCGCGTACTGCATCCGCGAGCAATCAAAACGAAGTGCGTATTAGTAGTATTTATGGCGTGTTCTTTGATGTGTTTTTCCCTGATCAACGCAAACCGAAAATCGGTGATTTAGTATTGGAATACGATGGTGTCCCGATCAAACAAGCGGTCGATAAAGAAGTCATTAACGGCAATGGTGCTAACTTGTATGCAGGTTTTTCGCGCGCCTTGCAAACCATGACCTTCACTTCACAAGCATCGTCTTTACCTCCAGCCAAAGACCGCATCAGTTTAAAATTAAAGTCGGCGCAAACTGGCGAGGAATATAGCATCACGATTCCGTGGATGAGTCAGTATGATGATGCTGATTTGAGCCCCACCATCGCCTCTGCAAATAGCGCAAAAGCCATCAAGGCAAGCACGGCCATACAAGCTTTGGCGATGAGTAATGAGCCATTCCAAGAACGCTACAACCAATTTCTAGCCAAAAATCTGAATCAAGATCAGGGGGCGTTGGCGAAGCAAGCGACGGCCGAGCCTTCCATTAAGTGGGCAATTGTGGATCGTGGTACAAAGAAGGTCGGCTATATCAGCATCGGCTCTTTTGTACCTAGCAGCGTGACCGATAACGGCGCATTGGCGATCATTGCCAATCTCTTGCGCAATCAATTGGCGGCGACTGACGCCCTAGTCGTCGATGTGCGTAATAATGGTGGTGGCAGTATCGTGTATGCCGACAAATTGCCACAGATGTTCATGCCTGGCAATGCCAGCACAAACTCTGCGCGTTTTTTGAATACCGCATTGAACTTCAGTTTCTTGAACCAAGATATCTTTAAACAGTATTGGCCAAACTGGGTACAACTGATTACCGACGCGAGAAACACCAATAATCGCTACAGCAAGACCGGTGTTTTCACCACCGCGCCGAACGCTAACAGCATGGGACAAATGTATTACAAACCAGTCGGTGTTTTGGCCAATGCACGTAGTTATTCTGCGACCGATTTATTTACTTGTGCTATGCAAGATAATGGCGCAGCAACGATATTTGGCGAAGATCCTACCACCGGCGCGGGTGGTGCCAATGTTTTAGAACACGCTTTCTTCAATGCGTTTTCTCCTGAGGTATTTACGAGCTTACCTGGTGGCGTATCAATGCGCGTGTCTTGGCGTCAAAGCATACGCAGTGGCTATAACAATGGCACGATGATAGAAGACCACGGCTGCAACGCCTCGGTGCAAGTGCCACGCCAATTGAGTGATTTGAGCAATGGTGACCAAACACAGTTCGATAAGGTGGCCGATGCCTTGCTGGCGAAACCAATTGCGAAATCTTTCCATCGCTTCATCACGCCCGTCGGCAATATTCTCAGCATTCCAGCGACTACACGTAGTTTCAGCTTGGAAGTTGCGAACACCGAGCACGTCAAAGTGTATGTCAACAATGTTCTACTCAAGAGTCACTATGTCGGCGTGTATGGCAATCCACGTACAGTCACAGTGAATCTGCCGGTCAAAGCGGTGGGGGAGCAGTATCAAATCGCCTTGGTTGGCACTGACGGTGGTCACACACCACTGTGGAATACTAAACGCATGGTTACTGTGACGAACTAAGCAGCATCAAAAAATGGGCGGGCTGACGAAACATCAGCACGCCCATGGTGTTATTGATCGGCAAAGCAAGTCACCAACAAAGTGCGCAACCATTGATTGCCCTCGTCTTGGGCGAAGCGGCGGTGCCAAAAAATATTAGTCTGTAGTGTCGGGAGTTTAATCGGCGGTTTGCAATAGGCTAGGCGAAAGGGGCTGGCTGCACTTTGGGCTAATTTTTGCGGTACGATCACCACCAAATCTGTCGTGCTAACTAAGTAGGGGACGGCGGAGAAATGCGGCACAGTAAAACTAGCCTGCGCTTTGATGCCAGCTTTGTCTAAACTTTGATTGATCTTATCGTAAGGACTTTCCTTCGTTGAGACAATCAAATGTTCGAGGTGCAAAAAATCGCGATTCGACATGCCGACTTTCATCAGGGGATGATGTTGGCGATACATACAAACATAGTCTTGTTGAAATAAACGGCGGTGATACAAAGCGCCCGATACTTCGTCAAACGCGCCCAAGGCCAAATCAATCCGCCCCGTCTCCATCTCGGCCATCAAATCCACACTGCTAGCGCGCACCGTCGAAATTTTCACCTGCGGTGCATGCAAACGGCATTGCTCGACTAAGACCGGCATGAAATACATTTCTCCCACATCCGTCATGGCGATCGTGAAATGGCGCGGGCTACTCGGTGCATCGAAGGCTTCGTGCTGATTGAGCGCTTTGGTGATGTTGGCTAAGGCAGCGGCGACCGGGTCGGCGAGTTGCTGTGCCAAAGGTGTTGGCTGCATGCCCTGTGAGGTGCGCACAAACAATTCGTCGTTAAAGGTTTTACGCAGTCTAGCAAGCGCATTGCTGACCGCCGGTTGCGACAAATTTAACTTGCGCGCGACGCTAGAAATTTGGCGCTCTTGAAATACCTCTTGAAAGACCACCAACAGGTTGAGGTCTATGTCTTTGGCTTCAATCAAACTTCACCCCACTATTGATTTTGTGAATGACCTACATTTTAGTATTTATATCGCAAAAATGGGGGGATTGCACTACATTAGCGGATTCTCGTGTTTTTCAAGGAGAGACGCAAAATCGCTGGAGTTGGATGTCTATCGCTAACCAGCGCCATTTTTCGTCTATCTTTCTCTCTATTTGGATAAGATCATGACAACAAAATACATGAGCGGTTTCGCCAATGAGTTTGCCACCGAAGCCTTAGTGGGTGCTTTGCCCGCGAATCAAAATTCACCGCAAAAATGCGCTTACGGCCTGTATGCCGAGCAGATTTCTGGCACCGCTTTTACTGCGCCGCGCCATGCCAATCGTCGCTCTTGGACCTATCGTATTCGCCCAGCCGCCATGCATCAGCCTTTTGTGCAAATTGGCAATGGCCAAATGACTAATGATTTTACGCAAGTGCCAAGCACCCCGAATCAATTGCGCTGGGACCCGCAGCCACTACCCGGCACGCCGACTGACTTTATCCAAGGCTGGGTGACGATGGCAGGCAATGGTTCTGCCGATGCACAAACCGGCTGCGCGATTCATTTGTATGCGGCAAATCGCGACATGACGGATACGTTTTTCTACAACGCCGATGCCGAGCTCCTCATCATTCCGCAACAAGGTCGTTTGCATCTCAAGACTGAGATGGGTGTCATCGATATCGAGCCACAAGAAATTGCAGTGATCCCACGCGGCGTGCGCTTTCAAGTCACACTGCCCGATGCTGAAGCGCGCGGCTATGTGTGTGAAAACTTTGGTGTGATGTTGAAGTTACCTGACTTGGGTGTAATCGGTTCAAATGGTCTCGCCAATCCACGTGATTTTTTAACCCCAACGGCATGCTACGAAGATCGCGAAGGCGACTTCGAATTGGTCGCCAAATTTAGCGGTAATTTATGGCGCGCAAAAATCGGCCATTCGCCCCTCGATGTGGTCGCTTGGCATGGCAATATGGCACCTTATAAATACGACCTTCGCCATTTCAATACCATAGGCTCGATCAGCTACGATCATCCCGATCCATCGATCTTTTTGGTATTACAATCACCGAGCAACACACCGGGTGTCGATACCATAGATTTCGTGATTTTTCCGCCGCGTTGGTTGGCTGCCGAAAACACCTTCCGTCCACCTTGGTTCCACCGCAATATCGCCAGTGAATTTATGGGTTTGATCCATGGTCAGTACGATGCAAAATCTGGCGGTTTCCGCCCCGGTGGTGCGAGCTTGCATAATTGCATGAGCGGTCACGGCCCTGATGCGCCGACTTTTGAAAAAGCCAGCAACATCGATACCAGCACACCGCAAAAAGTGGATAATACTATGGCCTTTATGATAGAGACCAACACGATACTCAAGCCTACCCAAGCGGCAATGGAATCGCCACTATTGCAAGCGGATTATTTCCAATGCTGGCAAGGTATCAAAAAGAATTTCAATCCCAATCAGGCTTAAATCTAGTCTAATAGAAAGCACACTTAGCATGTCAGTTCAACTTAATGAAACTCACGATCCAGCACTGCGTAGCTGGGTCGCTTCTGCCAACGATGGCAATACCGATTTTCCGATTCAAAATTTGCCGTTCGGCGTATTTCGTCGTGCCGGTAGCCATGAGCAATTCCGTATTGGTGTAGCGATAGGCGATCAAATTTTAGACCTCAGCATTGCCTTGCATGCTGGTATTTTCGCCGACATTAGCAATGCCGCATTAGCGCACGCATTGACTGCATCTAATCTCAATGCTTTGATGGACTTAGGCAATCAAACCTCTTCGCAGGTTCGTTTGGCCTTATCCAAAGCCTTACGCGACAATGCCGTCGCGCAAAAACAATTGGTCGGCACATTAGTAGCGCAAGCCGAGGCGGAATATGCCTTGCCCGCGCAGATTGGTGACTACACCGACTTTTATACGTCTGTCCATCACGCGACATCGGTGGGGAAATTATTCCGTCCCGATAATCCACTCCTGCCGAATTACAAATGGGTACCGATTGGCTATCACGGTCGTTCCTCTTCTATCGGCGTTTCCGGTCAACAATTCCGTCGCCCGGTGGGACAAACCATGCCGCCCAATGCCAGCACACCAGTATTTGGCCCCGCTAAGCGCATGGATTATGAATGTGAAGTCGGCGTCTTCATCGGTCAAGGCAATGACTTGGGCGAAGTGATTAATATCAATCAGGCGGAACAACATGTATTTGGCATGTGCTTATTAAACGACTGGTCAGCCCGCGATGTGCAAGGCTGGGAATATCAACCTTTAGGCCCATTTTTAGCAAAGAATTTTGCTTCCACCATTTCCCCTTGGGTAGTGACAATAGAAGCGCTAGCGCCGTACCGCAAAGCTTGGACCCGCGATGCCGCTGATCCACAGCCATTGCCGTATTTGGATAATGCTGATTTGCGCAGCACCGGCGCATTTGATATTCAACTCGAAGTCTTATTGCAAACCGAAAAAATGCGTCAAGACGGCACGCCAGCCCAACGCCTGTCGCTGTCGAATTTCAGTCATTCTTATTGGACAGTCTCGCAAATGGTCACACATCACACGGTGAATGGTTGCAATCTACGCGCCGGTGATTTTTTAGGCTCAGGCACCCAATCTGGCCCAGCGCCTGAAGAAGCGGGTTCTTTATTAGAATTGACCGAAGGCGGCAAAAAGCCCATCGTGTTTAGCAATGGCGAGCAACGTATTTTCATCGAAGACGGCGACAGCATCATCATGCGCGGCTGGGCACAAAAAGAAGGCGCGCCACGCTTAGGATTTGGTGAAGTGGAAGGGCGCTTATTGCCTGCGCGTAGTTTGACTTAAAACCTAAACGCGCTAAGGTGGTTTAAGCTAGCGAGGAAAAAAGCGTGCGCATTCTTTAGTACGCTTTTTTTGCGCCTAGTGTCAGGATGCCCTAGATTTCAATAAAATTGATCAATTCGCCCACATTGGCGGGTTTTAGCGCATTTTTCCCTTCTCTAAGTGGCAAGAATTTGCTTAAATAGCTGCATTCTTCGGGTTTTATTATTAGCAAATTTTTTACAGGAACAACATGACGCGCTTAATTCGATTTTTTACGACGATGACGGTCCTCAGTGCGGGACTAATTACTGGCTGTGCGTCAGTCAAAATGGCTAGTCCTAACGAGGATGCCAAAGCCAAAACTTTTGCAACGACACCAAGCCTAGCGAATCTCTACGTTTATCGCAACGAATCCATGGGCGCCGCGATACGTATGGCCGTCGAATTAGATGGTAAAGAAATCGGCAAAACAGCCGCGAATACCTATCTGATCGCCAGCGTGTCCCCAGGCAAACACAGCTTAGTATCAAAAGCGGAGAACGATTCAAGCTTAGACATCAACGCAGAAGCTGGGCAAAATTATTATGTCTGGCAGGAAGTAAAAATGGGCTTATTGTCGGCTAGATCCAAACTCCAATTGGTCGATGCAGCGCAGGGCCAAGCGGGCGTCAGAGAAACCAAGCTCATTGACACGACATCCGACGCACCGAAAACAACGAGCACCAGCACAAGTACGAACCCGGTAGCACCAAGCGCATCGGCTAGTAACAAAAACGAACCAGTGGCAAGCCAGTCCGCTGTGACAAGTGTGGTAACGACCACCACAAGCGCAGCAGCGATGCCGATTCCACGCACTGATTCACTAGGAAAAATCGAGAAAATTCCATTTGAACTCGGTGTTTCATCGAATACGATAGAGCGTATGGCAAAACAAAATAGCTGCCAGTCGCAAAAAGGTGCCGGCATCATTTTCAAAAAAGGCCCTATCGAAGTGTATCGCGTAAGCTGTGGGGATGGCCGTGAATTAATGGCACGCTGCGAACTCCGCCAGTGTAATTTCTTTACACCTTAGCCGCCGTTTTACGGCAGTAGTACCAGCTAAATTAGCGCACAGTTTTTGTGCGCTTTTTTTGTCCTTTTTTCATGTAGATTTATGCGATTACATTCTTAAAGTTAAATATAAAATTAAACATTTTTCCAAATTACAAAGTTAAAATACCAACGGCAATGATGCAGTCTTAGGACTTACGCAAAATTGTCCCAGCTAGCGCCTACCCCCGAATGATTTAGTCGGGGCGTGCCGACGAATGCAGCGCTTGAGCACGACGAGGCGGCTACAACGACGCTGGGGCAGTTTTGCGTAAGGCCTAAATGATATTAATCATTATTTATTGATAACTTCATTGATTTGTCTGACGGACACGCGTCCATCGCGTGTTTGATCCATCGTATTTTTTGTCCAATTCATAGAAAGGAAGCTCCATGTTTAGAAGAGTTTATTTGCCCATGTTAAGTGCCTGCTTGCTGCTCAGTTTATCCTTGATCGCATCTGCACAAACAGCGAAGCATGACGCGCTTTGGTTAAAGGTTGTAGAACACAATAGCTTGATGAAAAATTGGGCGGCGAAAGAAATTGAAACGGATTTGAAGTCTGAGAATTCGGATAAAGTCATCAAGACGATCAAAATGAAAAAGCAGTTTTCCGAATGGGTCAAAAACCAAGCACAATATGAAGTTGTCAGCGTAGAACCGCCACCAAACAATAAGGAAGGGAGTAAAAAAATACCGGACATGATGGAAGTGTTTGCAAGTATGGAGTCGGAAATTTTTTCAAAAGACGCGCAAGTAAAACGTAGCAACGACCAGCTACTGGATGGGAAACAGTCGGTCTTATTTGAAACAGAGGCTAGCGGTGCAAAGATGAAATTATGGATAGACCCTATTACTTCTCAGTGGCTAAAGCGTGAAATCGATCTGAGCGTCATGTTCACATTGGAGGGTCAAATAAAAACAATGTATCAAAGCACACAGAATGGCTTCTCTTTACCTTCAAGTGCGGAAGTAAAAATGAACATTTTGATTCCCTTTAAGAAAGCCAAAATAGAAATGAGAGATATTTACAGAAACTGGTTTAGTCGCACCTAAAACTTCCCTAAAAAGCTAGCACGCAACAAGGCGCAGCGTAGCTAGCCTCAATATACGACACCTAAATATCATTAAATAAACTAATATTTAAGAAATACTGCTTTCATTTTTAATACATAAATAAAGCGAATCAACGCCCAAATACACTTCTGAGCAGTGATTCTTTATTATTTAACGCACAATATTAAATTTCCACAAAAGCACGTCTACTTGTCTAGTTAAGTTAGCTGATAATTGATATATTTCTGGCATATTGTTTTTTTGTTT
>CAYXJI010000033.1:0-1598 GCA_964465175.1 uncultured Burkholderiaceae bacterium
ACAGCATCAGAAATTTTTGGCGTCGAATTACCAGAAGTCACCAGCGAGCAAAGACGTTACGCCAAAGTGATTAACTTCGGCCTGATCTACGGCATGAGCGCATTCGGCTTAGCAGGAAATCTAGGGATAGAACGCAGCGCTGCACAAAGTTATATCGACAAATATTTCCAACGCTACCCAGGCGTCGCCCAATACATGGCCGACACCCGACTCCAAGCCAAAGCCCACGGCTACGTAGAAACGGTCTTCGGTCGCCGCCTCTGGCTGCCAGAAATCAACAGCCCCAACGGCCCACGCCGCCAAGGCGCAGAACGCGCAGCGATCAATGCGCCTATGCAGGGCACGGCAGCAGACTTGATTAAGCTCGCGATGATCGCGGTGCAGAATTGGTTGGAGACAGATGGATTGAAATCCAAGATGATTATGCAAGTGCATGATGAATTGGTGTTGGAAGTCGTGGCGGAGGAATTGGAATTGGTGAAGCGTCGCCTTCCAGAATTAATGGCTGGGGTAGCTGAGTTGAAGGTGCCTTTACTCGCTGAAGTTGGGGTTGGGTTGAATTGGGAAGAGGCGCATTGATTTATTGCGTCGTTTCAAGATAAGTTATTAATTGACACATCGTTCGGCGGTCTTTTTTACAAGAAAGCTATTGGAAAAGCTATGACATCACCTTTAAGCGACTTAGATGAACTCGTTCTGAAATGTCGAGATCAGCAAGCGAAAGATTACATCAAAGAAGCTGTACTCTGTTACAAGGCTGGCGCATTTAGGTCTGCAATCGTGTCGACTTGGATTGCGATCTCATTCGACATAATTAATAAACTTAAAGAATTAGCACTGGCGGGTGACAGGGAGGCTGAAATACAAAGCCTAAACTTTGACAAAGCGCGTGAAAACGGTGATATTGCGCAATCGTTGAAATTCGAACGCGATTTATTGATTCATTGTCGAGATAAATTTGAGATCATTTCACATGTTGAATTTATTGACTTAGAACGAGTTCAACAAGATCGAAATAGATGCGCTCATCCGTCGATGACAATTGATGGAGAAATATTCCATCCTTCAGCTGAACTTGCGCGTACGCACATAAGATCAACAGTAGAATATTTGCTACAACACCCGCCGGCGCAAGGAAAATATGCAATGGAATCACTTCTTAAAGAAGTTGACTCTATTTACTTTCCGACAAAAAAAGAAAAAGCGATCATCGTTTTTAAGAATAGCCACCTTGCAAAGCCAAGGGCGAGTCTAGTAAAGAATTTCTCTATCGTTTTGCTTAAAAATTTTCTTGCCGACTCAACTGACTATCCCGCAAGAAATCGCATAATTTCTGCTCTTTCTGCCATAGATGAACTCCACAAGGAAAATTTTAGAATAGTATTATCAGAAAAATTGACTAGTATCATTAAGGGACTCGATGATTCGCTCCTATATCGTGTGATTCCTATTTTTTTTCATCTCTCTGAAAGCTGGTCGTTCCTGGAACCAGCTTTGCAACAAAAAATCGAAAACTATGTTGAGAATCTACCTAGCGAAAGGCTAGAAGAAATCGATGACATTTTGAAGGCTACTCACTTGTCCGCGTTTGCTCTGCG
>CAYXJI010000033.1:1608-17934 GCA_964465175.1 uncultured Burkholderiaceae bacterium
ATTATTATTATTTATTGCACACAAAGTTTTTTTATGATGAAAATATTTAATTTAACGCTCCAGAAACTCTTGCAGATCGAATGGTTCAACTTTACATAAATTCAAAGTCATATGACCAAGCCAATAAATTTGCTGGATTCATTAAGACTTATTCTTTAGATTTCAATAAAGCACAATTAGAAAAGTTAGTCAGAGCCTGCTATACAAACTCAGAAATAATTGAAAGCTTTGAAATGGGATCTGTAATCGCATCATTACGTAAAAATAAAAATATCACCAACGACGAAATTTCTGCTTGGATAAATGAAGCGAAAAGCACAGCAACTCAGTAAGGCGTAATTTTTTCGTAAGGCGTCAATAGCCGCAGGCGTATTGCGCCATATGAACGTTGATTTTGGCGATCCTTCATTTTCTTTGGTGCGTTGGATTTGTAGATGAATTGCTTTGCCGTTGATCGGCTTTCCCTTGGACGGTGTAATATGGCTTTGCCTATTACACCCTACGCACTACTTACTAGCGTAAAAAACCTCCAAATTAGGAATTGAAATATGTCGTCAAGAATTCGAATTTTCCTGGTTATTTTAAACAGCATTTTATTGGTCTCGCTGCAAAATCAAATATACGCGAAACAACCTGAGAATGAGCGCGTCAAAAATGTGTTTGCAAACATGCATCCTGCAGATAGCGCCTATTTTTCAAAGAAAGAAAAAAACTTCATTCAAGCAGCACAAAATTACCTCGATTCTTGAATGCTTTCCAAAAAACAAGCGAAATTTAAGATTAGCAAAGACGGGAGTCACTACCTGATTTTTGTGCTGTTTTACGACCTTGATAGCAATGGCAATAAACTCTATTTTCTCGAAGGCCATTGCACACTAAAGTTAAATGAAAAAGCAGAAGTTTTAGAATTTTTTCCCGGTGGATAATTTCATCAAACCATTGACGTTCTTTGGGTTGGCTCATTTTTTTTGCGTATACGCAGATTGATCGACCGATCTACGGCGATGTCTTTTTTTTGCTAATACTTTTCGCCTTTTTCGACCGCAATGCGTGGGCACGATGCGGCTGTGCCCACCCTACGCTCGGCACGTATTCTTTCTTCGTGACTTTTCATTTATATGCACTCGTGGGCTGAATCCTGCCAAATTGCGGACGAAACACCTATCTTGTCTGACGCGTTTTGCCTAACATGACATCCTGAAAAAAATTGCCGTAATGCGCGGCGAACATCAAAAGGAAGCTTTCTCATGTCTATGCAAACGCAAGGCTTTTTCATCGCCTCATGGTCGCCAATCTATTACCGTTTGTGCCTTTGTGTCGTTTTGCTACTTGGCCTTGTACCCCTCCATTCACAGGCACAAATGAGTCCGCAGACGCAGGAAGTGAAAGCGGCTGTCGATGGTCTCTATCGGGCATTAAGCAACAATGATGCGCAAGGTTTTTCGGAGTTTTTGTTACCGCAGGGATTTACTGAGTTCAATCCTGACTGGAGTGGCATCCGTCGTTTGGATATGGACGTGTTCAATGCTATTTTTAATTCGGGTGCCAAGATTAATCTCAGCGTTGATGCATTACAAATTCAATCGATAGCCGACAACACAGCGATAGTCACCGGATACCGCGTCGGCAGCATCACCGCACCGGGCGGGACAGCCGTTGCGAGCCGCCTGGCATTGACGATGATTTGGTTAAATCAACGGGGAACTTGGAAGCTTCAGCACGTACATTTATCACAGGCTAAGCTTTAATGTTCCCTACTTTGCGGTGCATCATCGCCACAGGCATCTTGCACCGCATACATACAAAATGCTCGCAGTAGGCATTGCGATTAAAGACAGATTAATAGATCATAGCGGTTTTCTTTTTTTCACCTAGTCCAATGCAAACAGCTAGAGGCAAACATAACAAACGCTGGCGGCAATGGGGTGAGGCGATACTCGATGCGCTACTATGCCAAGGCTTGGTCGCTCAGCTCTGCTTTAACATTGGACTGCATGGCAAGCTGAGCGTGTCCACTTACGATCTTAAATTGCCTGCTCATAAGCGCTTGGCGCAGCCTTTGAAGATCGCGTTTCTAAGCGATTTTCATGCAGGTCCGACGACCGATCCTCGTATTTTTGAACAAGCCTTTCAAGTTATTCGGGAACAAGAACCTGCGCTGTTATTACTCGGTGGTGATTTCATATCGCATAGCGCTCATTACATCATGCAGCTACACAAATTATTCAGCGAGCTAAAGCTACCGCTGGGAAGTTTCGCAGTGCTCGGGAATCATGATTTATGGAGCGATCATCAGCTAATCACTGAGAGCCTAGAGCGAGCTGGCGTGCAGGTTTTGATCAATCGAAATCTGCAATTAAAAGCGCCGTTTGATAGCATATCAATCTGCGGCATCGACGATCCTTGGACTGGCGATGTCAATGCCGAGGACTGTTTTAAAGACGCGCGAAATACCCGCCTTTTACTTATGCATGCACCAGACGGTTTACTATTTTTAGCGCAGCACCAATTCGACTTTGCGTTTGCTGGACATACGCACGGCGGTCAAATTGCCAAGTCGAATGGTCAAGCTTTACTCACGCCACATGGCCCACTGTCTAGCCACTATGTGCACGGACTATTTCCACTAGAGGGAAATGGTGCATTGATCGTCAGTCGAGGCATAGGCTGTAGCAATGTACCGATACGGATTCATGCTGATCCTGAGTTGGTGTTTTGTACTATTGAATAAGCCAACGCCAAGTTCAAACCTACTTAGTTCTCTCTATCGTAAATTTTCCTAGTGGCCATCTTCAATTCTGCCTTCGGTAAAAATTGATCCGAAATCGTCAGTATCGCGTGTAAATTATTTCTGAGCAGGTTTAGTTCCATATCGCCAGGTTTGAGCGCTGTGTGCAATAAATGAATCGCCATATCGGCCAGCAATAGACGCTGTTTTTCAAGCCAAGCATGATTATCCTTAGTTTTGATAGCGGAGTTCGCGAGGTAAGCAGCCTCAATCTCTGCATGCATGTCCCATGCTTGCTGTAGCAGTTCTGTCTTTTTTAGCTCGTCCATTTTTATCAATCTGAAGGTCTAATTAATCGTAAAAATATCATCTCTGTTGCGCCTCGGTCACGCCGAGTTTGCTAGCCTAGCGTATATTACTTGCACGCTCGACTATTTTCAAACTGGACATCCGCGAACCCTTTCTTTCAGGAGTTACTATGACACTACTACAGCTATGGCTACCTATTCTCGTGAGCGCGATTGGTGTTTTCTTTGCCAGCAGTTTGATTCACATGGTTTTTAAATGGCATAACTCTGAGTACAAAGCCTTACCGAATGAGGATGCGGTGCGCAGTGTGCTCAATGCCGCCAAACTTGAAGCGGGTCTGTATTCGACACCGCATTGCACCGATATGAAAGAGATTGAGACCGAAGCGATGCAGCAAAAGTTTCGCGAGGGGCCGGTAGCATTGATTACCTTACGTGCACCGGGAGCACCTGCGATGGGGCGCTATTTAGTGCAATGGTTTTTACTTAATCTCGTCGTTGCAGCGCTGGGTGGTATGCTGGCTTTGCAAACCATGGGCATCCATGCTCATCCTCATTATGCTGGTCATTTTATCGGTTTGTTTTCGCTGTTTGTGTATGGCTGCGGTAGCGTGCAAGAATCGATCTGGATGGGACGTCCGTGGTCGGCCACTGTTAAAAATCTTTTGGATGCACTGATCTACGGCACGGTGAGCGCCATCGCCTTTTGGCAGCTTTGGCCATCGAGTTAATCAAGAAAGCGACACGCAAGCTCTCGCTCGGTGTCGCTGCTCCTTGCGCTTTAACACTAGGCAAATACCTCGCCTGAGTTCAGCACGGGAACTCGCACCGCAGCCGCTTTTAATGCGATGGCATGGATGATCTGATCGACCGACGTGCAGCAATCCCCGACTATTTTCACTTGGTACTGCTCAGCAGATTTAGAAATCGCTGTGTGCGTGACGCAGTTTTGCGTCATCATGCCGCAGATCAATAATTCAGTCACACCGAGTTCACGCAATACCTGCTCTAGATTGGTATCGATAAAGCTATCGGCGTGGCGTTTGATGACCACTGGAGCGAGGGGCGCGGCAGCGCGTAGACGCGGATGTAATTCAACACCCTCAGTGCCGAGATTGAAAATAGGCGATTTGCCATTATCTGGGTTAGCAATATGCTGCACTAAAATGATCGGTATCTGACCTTGCTGTGCCAAAGCGATCGCGCCTTCGATTTGATGTAGTGTTTTTTCGGCTTGCCATAAGGGATAATTCCCGTTGGGGAAATAGTCGTTTTGAACGTCAATAATAATCAAGGCTTGTTGCATGATGCGCTTTCAATGAGTGGTGGAGAGACATCATCATAGCGAGCTAGGCGCTCGAAGAGAATTGTCTACTGTAAGACTATTCGGCAAATCGCTTACAACATGAAAGAAATGGAATAATGGACAAAATGAACCGCGCTATTTTGGATAACTTACACCAAAATAGTCGCAAAACCTGGCAGCAGATTGGTAAAGAAGTTCATCTCACCGGGCAAGCGGTGGCTGCGCGTGTTCAACAGATGGAAGAACAAGGTGTCATCACAGGCTATACCATCAGGCAGGACAACGCGGAACGCCATTTTATTAGCGCCTATATGAATAACGCGGATTTCGCTGGCTTTGAACAATTTATTAAGCAGGATGCGCGAATAGAATCGGCCTACAAAGTCAGTGGTGAAGCATGTTATCAACTGATTTTTGTCTCGCAGACAGGCAATGAATTAGCCTCTTTTCTGGATGCGATGCTACCCTTTGCGCGCTACAAAGTCACCACCGCCATACGCCATGTGAAATAATTCATTACGCCAAGGCCGAATTACAAAACTCAGAACCAGAAAAGCTTTCATTGCTGCTTTTGCGCAAGCTCGGCTATGATGTCTCTAAGTAAATATGGTGGGGGAGCGTCATGGCACTTTTTGATCATTTTTTTGTTATTTTTTTACTCGTTGCAATTAGTGGCTTTTTTTCGATGTCAGAAATCGCCTTGGCCGCCGCACGCAAAGTAAAATTACAAATCCTAGAAGCCGAGGGTGATCTACGGGCGAGCAAAGTCTTGGCACTGCAACAGGAGCCTGGGCATTTTTTTACCGTGGTGCAAATCGCCCTCAATGCCATTGCGATCTTGGGCGGTATCTTAGGCGAGCAATCTTTAACGCCCTATTTCGCTAAGTTATTTCACTCCTTATTTGGCGAAGCCGTTTGGATCGATACCTTAAGTTTTTTAAGTTCTTTTGTCTTCGTCACGTCGATCTTTATTCTATTTGCCGATCTGATGCCGAAAAAAATTGCCATGGTGGCACCGGAACGTGTCGCTATGTTGGTGGTATCGCCGTTGATGGTTTGCGTTAAATTATTTAAGCCCCTAGTGTGGGTATTTAATGGTTTGTCGAACTTACTACTGACGACATTTAATTTACCAACGGAACGCGACGATCAGATCACGTCCGACGAAATCTATGCGGCAGTCAATGCCGGTGCGGAAGCTGGCATTTTACAAACCCGTGAACACGACATGATAGGCAATGTGTTTGAATTAGAAAGCCGCACGGTTCCCTCGGCCATGTCACAACGCGATAGCATCGTCTATTTGACACTGCAAGATAACGAAGAAAGCATACGACAAAATACCAAATTTTTGGTCTGCGATGGACAAATCGATAAAGTGGTCGGCTACGTGGAATCGAAAGATATCCTCAAGCGGATTTTGACGAATCAGGCTTTTTCGAAAGTGCAGGAACTCTCTTTGCGTACCGCACTGGTCGTACCGGATTCACTGACTTTATCCGAGATGCTGGAACAATTCAAAGCGACCCGCGAAGACTTTGCCGTGATCCTCAACGAATACGCCTTGGTGGTTGGCATTATCACGCTGAATGATGTCTTGAGCACCTTGATGGACGGCATGGTACATCCATATCTGGAAGATCAAATCGTCAAACGTGATGAAAATTCTTGGTTGATCGATGGTGCGACCACGATAGAAGACGTCTGCCGTGCACTCAACATCGATGATCTACCTGAAAGCGGCAATTACGAAACCATCGCGGGCTTTATGATGACCATGCTCAGAAAAATCCCCAAGCGCACCGACTTTGTGATGGTGGGTGAGTATAAATTTGAGGTGGTGGATATTGATCAATTCCGCATCGATCAATTGTTGGTGGTGAAGACGAGCAGTCTCGATAAAAAAACATAGCGTGCGAAGACTTTTTGAGAAAACTCAGCGTCAGAAAACAAATTCTGACGCTTTTTTTACGGCTTAGCTGATTATTTAATTTTCTTCGCAGGCATATTACGTCCACCCTGCGTCAAAATAAGTTGTGGGTTGCAGCTCGTAGTCACCAACAAATACATCAAACTGTTCGGCTGTCATGGCAAAGGCTTTAGGTGCTTCTGGCAGAGCCTCGTTCAATTTAGGGTGTACAACTGAGCTACCTTGCTGATGGACAACCAAGTCGACCACTTCGCCCTTAGCATTTTTATTGAACTCAATGCGCAATAAGGAATTATTATCCTTAAAAAAACCAGTTTGTGAGTAGGCTTGCATGACAGTGCGCGGGCCATTGGTGCGCGTCATCACTAATTTATCGCCCTCTCGCACGACGATGCGGCGATTTTTTTCATCAATGCGATACACGCCCGCGTATTGATCTAAAGTTTTTTCATCAAGGCTCACTGCTTTAAATTCTGGAATAGATTTGCCAATCGCACTCGCCGCTAAGCGCATTGCCACCATCTCGGGTTGCGCCAAACCACTATCCGCATTGGTCAATACCGCGACATACACTTTGTCTGTAGGTAGGCTCAGGGCAAAGGTGGAAAAACCTGGAATACCGCCGCCATGGGAAATCATAGGCTGACCTTCAAATTGACCTACACCCCATCCATAACCGTAATTGGTGCTCTGTCCGTTCTTCAATTTATAAGAAGTAAAAGCGCGTTTCCAATGCTCTGCATTCAATAATTTTCCTGCGCTCACCGCCGCATCCCATTTCGCCAAATCATCCACGGTAGAGGTCAAGGATCCTGCCGCATATGGTTGGGTCATACTGATTTTCATACTAGGTTCAAACTCAGCTGTGCGCTGAGAGTAGCCGGCAGCGCGTGCTTGCTTAGTGCGTTCATAGCCTTCATAGGCTGTGTTCTTCATGCCTAGTGGCGAGAACAAATGCTTCTCAACATACTTGGCATAAGGCTCGCCGCTAACTTTTTCTATGATGGCACCGAGCAAGAAATAGCCGGAATTATTGTATTTATAGGACGTACCTGGTTCGAACTCTAGCGCATCATTTTTAAAGCTATCAACCATTTCTTGCACGCTGATATCTTTACCAGCCCCCGCGACGAAAGTCGGTTTACCGGTATAGCTTGGGATGCCTGAAGTGTGGGTCAGCAAATGTTCAACCGTAATGCTTTTGCCGCTAGCTGGATAATCGGGGAAAAATTTTGTGACCGGATCAGCCAAGGCGATTTTGCCTTGCTCGATCAATTGCAAAATAGCGACCGAGGTAAATTGTTTAGTGATGGAACCAAGGCGCATCACGTGATCAGCTTGCAAGGCTTCTTTCTTTTCGATATTGGCTAAGCCATAGGCTTTACGTAACAGCGTTTTACCGTCCTTCACGACGATCACCGTAGCACCTGGCTGATTCGTTTTGTAATACGCGGCGGCGATCTGATCAAGTTGTTGCTGGACAACGCTTGCCATGCCCGACATCGCCGTCGATGACAGGGTCGTAGCCTGTGCATGACTGACGGTGGGTTGCAGCAATAAAAAGCTAGCGAAGGCAATCGGCGTTAAAGCTAGGGCGTTGAGTAGGGGTTTCATAGTTTGTCCGGAATAGTTATGAGAGTGAGGTTTATGGGGCGATTTTAAAAAGCAAAGCCACTATATCGAAATCTTACTCACCAAGCTGAGGCTTTGCGATCAAACGCAAAATTGATGGGTTGAATGGTGATTGAACGGACATTAGCAATTTCTTCTGCGTGCCGAGGTCGGCTAAAACGACGCTGAGCGGTTTTGCGTTAGTCCTAAAACTGCCGAGAACCAAACTTCACTCTACGCAAATCATTACTTAAAACACGCCCTAGGTATCGCTTTCTTTTAATCCTATGTCATGACTATCCTACATCGCCGATCGAACAAAAGCATCCTATAATGCGCCATCGACGACTCAGGAGTTACTATGAATTGTTCACGTGATGTTGCCATTCGCTTTAGACGGCTTTTCAACTGCCGTTTCGAACGTGAAAAATTAATCACTAGCTTGTGCCTCGCCAGTCTTAGCGCCGTCAGTCATGCGCAGTCACTAGAGACATTGCAAGCGAGCGCACTAAAATCAGATGATGTCGTGGTTCAGTTGGTACAACAATTGAGCTTAGAGAAGTATAAAGCCAGCATCAAGTCTCTGACCCAATTTGGAGATCGTCGCCAAGGTACCGAGCGCAACCGCAAAGCCTTAGACTGGATAGAGGCGCAGCTGCAATCATACGGTTGCACCAATACCGAACGCTTAGCCTACGATTACACCCAAGCCCCACCCGTACCTGCCAATGCCAGTCCTGCGCCACGTCGAAACCTGATCCCCAGCGGTGGTCTCGGAGGCGCTGCCGGTCAAGGTGGCAGCACTTTATTTGGTAATCGCGCCAAAACTGGTGTGAATAACGATCCACTGATGCAGCCAGATGAAAAATTACGCGCCTTAAATGCAGAAGCAACGCCGGTGGGGACATCCAAACGTGAGAACGTGTATTGCACCAAGATCGGTAAAACGCATCCCGAGGAAATGTATATCGTCGGCGCGCACATGGACGGTATCGGCTTTGGTGAAGCGGCCAATGACAATGGCTCAGGTGCTGCCCTAGTGATGGAGCTAGCGAGAATTTTTAGCACACCCGAAGTGGAGACCGATCGTTCTATCCGTTTTGTTCTGTGGAACAACGAAGAAACCGGCTTGAACGGTGCCTATGCCTATGTCGCACAGCGCAAAGATTTACAAGGCATAGAATCGCCAAAAGGCTCAGGCCACTACCCCGAACCAAAATGGCTGGGCATGGTGCAGCACGATATGATGTTATGGGATCACGGCATGCCAATCGCCAAACTGGATGCGCAAGGTAAGCCTATCTTGAATGCAGAAGGCAAGCCGATTTATGAATCCGCCAAAGAACAAAGAGCCGAAGCGGATGTCAACATCGAATTTCAATCAACGTCCAAACAAGCCGAAGGCGCGGCAAAGTTGGCTTGGTTTTTCCGTGCAGCCAACGATCAATATGCGACTAATTACCCAGCGGCGGTGGGCTTTCATATGACCAACACCGACTCTGTACCTTTCATGAATTTAGTCCCCGCTATTTCACTGCGAGAGAATGAACGAGGCATGCAAATTGGTGCTGGCTGGAATCCCAACTGGCACCAGCCCACCGATGTATTTAGCACCTACTCCGACAAAGATTTTCTATTAGGCCTCAATGCAGCACAAACTAGCTTGTCGGCGATTGCGCACTTGTCTGGAACGAGGCTTAAACGAAAAACAGACTAGGTTTAAGTAAGGTGACTCTATCTTGCGTGATAAGCGCTCAGAATTGAAGCGCTCAAAATCGAAGTTCGCTTAAAACCGCAATTCATAATTCAAGCGCACATTCAATTTCGAGGGATTATAATTTTGTCGCAGTACGCTGCCTTGCGCATCGATATAATTACTTTCCGAATAAGCCGTTTGACGTATCACATTATTCAACGACAGGCGCAGGTTGGACATGGTGTCAAATTTCCACAAAGCGTAAGTTTCTAGACTACGGTTTATGCGTCCATAATTTAACTGATAGGCCGAGACCCGCACTAAGCCTGCATTTTGAAATGCATAAGCAGCGCCGACTGTTAAGGGATAGGCTTCAGGTTTGTAATCAAGCCCGATGTTGGCGCGCACTGGGACTTGCGCATCGAGGCAATTATTCGGACCAGGTACGGTATCAATGGTCGAGTGATTGAATCCTACATTCATACGAAAATCGAGCGCTGGTGCCTGTTCCATCCACAGCCGCAGAGGAAATTTTGCTTCTAATTCTAGGCCTTTGGTTTGCGCATGTCCGGCATTGATTGGCATAGTGATCCACAAGCCATCTTGCTGAAATAGGCGGTTCAAAGTAATGCCGCTGATACGACGCAAGAAAAAATTCGCGCTAAAAACACCACCGCCATCGACAAAATGTTCGTAGCCAAAATCAAAACCAGTCGCCAGTTCGGGTTGCAAATTAGGATTAGCAAGACTATCTGGACTAGTGGCTGAATTGTTGGTCGAATAATAGCGGCGATGCACCAAATCCCATGAGTTCACGCCCTTATACGTACGTGAAAAGGCAAAGCGAAATTGTTGATTCGAGTGATCGGGAATTTTGTACAAAGTTTGAAAAATCGGACTCAATACAGAAGAGCGATTATGTACCTTGTCTAGACTATTGCCACGCCCATCCATGCTGATCGCTTCCCAACGTAAGCCCAAATACAAGGACAGCTGTTTATCTAAAGTCCATTCATCTTGCGCATACAATGAAGTGCGGGCGATCTTAAATTCTACGTCTTCTTGTAAATTGACAGGACTGACGATTTCGTTTATGGCCGTCGTACCGCGCGTCAGATTATTGCTGCTCTGCCAGCGTGAAGCCAACTCCCAACCGGCAGAAATCGTATGGTCTTCGATAAAAGGCGCATTGTATTTACCACTCTGCATCCAGCCGCGATTAAACGATTCGGCATCAACATGGCGATCAAACAAGGCGGTTTCATTGGTGTCACGTCCGAGGCTACGGCCCGTCGATTTTGCATGCCAGTAATGCGTGCCAGCACGTAATTCTAGCTTGGCACTATCGCCCAATTTATGCGTGTAGCTCAGATTATTATTCCAGCTTTGCGCTTGGTTTGTAGTGTCATAATCTTCGATAGGAAAGCGATAAGCGATACCTTGCACGCTATTGGTTTTGCCACGATTATTCCCTTCACTTTCATTGACGTTGATGAAGACATTAAAACTGAGCATATCTTCATTTTCCAAAGTCCAGTTCAAGCGCGGCGCTGAAGACAGCGAGCGATTGTGATTCTCATTGGCGGAAGAACTGCGGCGTAATTGCGTGGTGAGGCCTTGACTATCAGTTTTAAGGGTCTGACTTTGACTATCATAATTACGGAAGCGCCCTAGGCTCACATTCAAGGGCAAGCTATAAGAAAACTGTTCTACTTTATCCGACCATTGAAAGCTGCCGAACATACCGCTCGGCAATTCACCTCGTTGAAAATAGCCCAGCTTCAGCTGACGTTGCGACATCGATATTGTGCGTTTTAAAATAATATTGAGTGTTCCCGCTACCGCTTGGGCACTAAATTCAGCGCTAGCAGATCGCACGATTTCTATGCGTTCTATCAAATCGGGCGCCAGACTTTCTATCGAAAACCCCGGCGGGCTAGGCTCACCATTCAATAAAACCTGGGTATAGCCTGCGCCCAATCCCCGCATACGAATCGCACCGCCAACGATACTGACGCTAGGCAAACGTTTTAAGACATCGGTGATTTCGGTATCGCCAAAGCGGACTATTTCTTCTTGCGTAACGACGATCTTACTGGCGGTATCAAAGCGACGCGCATCGTATTCTCGATTGCCTTTTACCTGTACTTTTTGTGGCTGATTTTCGCTGCCCTTGGCCTGTGTCGGTAGCTGCGCTGGTGACTGCGCTGGTGACTGCGCTGGTTGCTGTATCAGTGCTACTCTTGGCACATCTTTCTTTGGCGTTTCAATGGCATTCTGATCGTCTTGAGGACGAATCTCAGCGGCATCGATCGACCAACTAGCAATACATTGCGCGGCCGTATAACCAGGAAAAGCAAGGCCTAAGGCACTGACCAGCAAAGACGTAGAAAGGGAATTATTCAGCATAAAGAAATGACAGCGCGCTAGCGTAAAGGATAAAAAATAGTAAGTGGCCTTTAAGACTGCTGCTCCGCACAAAAGTTCATATGATTCAATTTATTGTTCTGCCACATCTGCGGAACGAGACTACAGTTGGCCTATTTTCCCTTACACTGGTAATCTATCTCGATTTTTTCAAGGCTAGGCTAGCGCCTAGTGTGCGGAACCAGCGCCTATCTCTGCGCCGCTTTATTAGGTCACACTTGTCTTAACTGCTTTCATTTTTATGTGCGTGAATTACACCCCAACCCGCAAAGATCAGCTAGCCGACCAGTTCCATGCGATGGATCGCACGGGCAATGAATGGGAGAGCGAAATCTGGCAAGACTATGCCGCGCCATTTATTACTCACGATGCCTTGAAGCGACGTCAAGCACAGCGCGGCACTTATGGCTTAATTCCCAAAGCCAAACTACCTCCAGGAAAACGCTTTAGTACCATGAATGCACGAGCTGAAACCATCGCCGAGCTCAGCAGTTTTGCGCGTCCTTGGCGCACTGGACAACGCTGCTTGATTCCTATGCAGCATTTTTATGAACCCAACTACGAGAGTGGCGCCGCCGTGCGCTGGCAGATCGGGGTCGAAGGCTGTAGCGACTTTGCAGTAGCAGGTCTGTACAAAGTGTGGGACGAGGCGGATGGATCAGCGAGCTTTTCTTTTACGCAAATTACTATCAACGCGGATCAGCATCCGCTCATGCAGCGCTTTCATCGGCCCGGTGATGAAAAACGCGGATTAGTCATCATCGCCGAACAAGACTATGACGATTGGCTCAGTTGTAGCAACCCGGAAATGGCGCGCGCATTTTTACAGCACTATGATGCTGATGCCATGTGGGCCAAAGCAGCGCCGGTCGCAAAGCGCAGCCGTGCCAAGCAGGTAATGGATGGAGAAGATGAAATGGAAGCACCGCCAGCACCAATCCAAGCGACACTGTTTTAAGTGCTCTTTTCGCCGCCATTTTTCACTCAGAAAAACATCAAACAAATCAGCGTTACGGCACTTGGGGGCAATTTCCGATCACGCCGATTTTGTTTGATGAAAGCCGCTCCTTTAAGGTGTGATGCGTTTTCTCATTAGATTGACTTTACTGCCGAACCGCTGTCATGGCTTTGAGCAGATTGCCTTGCGCATCATCGCCATCCAAAGACCAACTAAATAAACCGCCCAGTCCTTGCGTTTTGACATAGCTAGATTTGGTATTGATCACGGCAGGATCATCGTAACTCCAGAATTCATTGCCGTCATAACTCCACAACTGTTTGGTGACGGCGTGGGTATAGCGCGTACCGCGTTTTTGTACTAAGACTTTGTAGTCTTCTATCCCTGGCTCATAGGTGCCGACTGCCGGACTGCTGGCGCTTTGGTACAAACCATCGCCTCTAGGTCCCGCTGCGACACCTTTCCAACCCCGTCCATAAAACGGAATACCGACCACGATTTTTGCTCTTGGCACGCCGTTTGAGATCAAAGCTGTGACTGCATCATCTACGTTGTACTTAATCAAATCGCCCGTCACCGGCGCGGCTGGGTCGCGGTATAAGTTCGATTGAAAATTGGTAGGCCCTGCTGACTCCCATCCACCATGAAAATCGTAGGTCATGACATTGATCCAATCCAAATGCTTGCTATACACACCAGGCTCGGTATTACGAATTTTATCGGCACCAGCGCCGATGGCTACAGTCAAATAATATTTGCGTTTATTCACCGTCGCCAAGGCATCAAGTTGCGTGCGGAATTCGGCTAGCAATAAACTGAAATTGCGTTTATCCGCTGCATTGTAAGTGTTCGTTGGCAAACCACCTGCCACAGGATACTCCCAATCAATGTCGATACCATCAAAAATACCTTTGGCGACACCGGCACCGCCCGCACCTTCTGCGCTCGGTAAATTACCTTTGACATACAAATTAATGCAAGAGCTCACTAAGGCTTTGCGGGAGGCATCGCTCATGGAGAATTGACTGAAATTTTTTGACCAGGTCCAGCCACCTAAAGAGATCAAGACCTTCAGATTGGGATTGCGTAATTTTAATTTTTTGAGTTGATTAAAATTACCTTTGAGCTTGGCATCCCACGTATCGCCAACGCCATCCACCGATTCTCCAGCTGCGAATCCGCGCTGATAATCTGCCCAGCCATCACCGCCATCACCGGCACCGTTTTCTGCTTTGGTGACGATATTGCATTTACCATCGGCATAGACATTGCCGAAGGCATAGTTGAGAAAGGTCAGCTTTTTATCGTTACCGGTATCGACTAGATTACGCAGTTTGTAATTGCGTCCATAAATACCCCACTGCGCAAAGTAAGAGCCTAGATGTTTGCCCACGGTCGGCGTAGGCTCGGGAATACCGCTGCCATCACCGCCGGGTGGCACCACAATACTGCATTCAGACGCAGGGCGCTCTTCCCACGGCCCCCACTGACTACTGCCCGGTGCTTCGTTTTGGGTATACCATTTTGCGCGCCAAGTTTTACCGCCATGGGTTGAATATAAACCTTGCGTGTAAACTGCCCCCGCAGCCCAAGGATTACATTCCGCCGCACTGGCGAGATTAGCTAATAGCAAGCTCGCGGCGGCGATCAGTAGCCGCAGACTCCATCGTAATTGCTGTGTCATTTGCTTCATTTGTGTCTCCCATTTTTTTAATGCCTTGCCTATGCCGTGCTTATGCAAGGTCGATACGTTGCAAGTCGGTGTGCACGGCACACCGTATTAAATTGGACTTACTTATTTAGAACATTATTTCAGCGTGACTTTGAAATAATGCTCTACACATTTGACGTAATCACCCGCTTTGAGGGCATTAAATGGTGTCTGGTAATTCACTAGTTTGCAGGCATAGGTTTTACCATCGGGGCGGCTGGGGTCGTAGCTCCAATCTTGTTCCCAATTGAGCAATTGCGCACCGCCACCGTTAGCGGGAAACGGTTTTTGCGTCGCGCAGCTGAGTGCTTCGCTGGTAGGCACAGGCACTACAAAATAATTGGCCATGCTCTTGTAGTAGCTGATGCGATTAACAGCCTGTGGTTTGTCTGTACCGGAATTACACTCAATACCACCGTTGATGATATTAATCGTGGCACCAAAACCTGCCGTGATATTGGCAGCGGCATCGGCAGCGTTGGGTTTCCATGTGCCGTCTATCACATGCAACATGGATGGCTTTGGCGGCTGCGGATAAACGTAGAAGAAGACCGCGGATGCCAAATTGAGCCAAGTGTCGGCAACTAGCTCGGGCTTATCTAAGAGCGTACGCACGGTACCAAACATGGCATCAGAGAAAGGGCCGTAGTTATAGTTATAGGACAGTTGTTTAGCGCCGCGACCATAATACTTTTTAAAGCTACCATTCGGATTTTTGCCGCAGGGCCAAGTCTGCCCTTGCCATGTTGTCGGATCGCATTCCGCGTTATAGCCGCAACTCGTATCGTCATCGCGACAACCCGCTTCTTTTAAGAAATACAGTCCTTGTCGCCATTGTGGGATCGCAGAATTAGGATCATGCGCGCCAGTCTCTTGGGCGAAATGGGCGAACATACTGGCCAAGCCCTTACGACAAATGGCATCGGCATTTCTACCGTCACTATAGTCGGCACAGACCGCAGGGAATTTGGCAATAGCTTGCAAAAATCGAGCATAGGTATAGCTTTGATCACGCACCGCGAACAGGTTCTGCCAATCGCCACTAGAGAGCAAACGTTCTACCCGTTTCACATTGACCGGATTTTGCGCACGCCCCGGCGTTACCGCTTCGACCGAGGCGGTATCTAGCGTGCGGACTGAGGCTTTAATTTGTTGAAATAGGACGCTGGAGGTTTTGGCGATTTCATCGGCTTCGGCTTCTTTTTTGGTCGGTACACCCTTCGGTGTACCGGTACCGGGATCGGTGTTGCCGTCAAAGCTACACTCACCGGTAGGGCGATTTTCCCAAACATCATTTTTGCCGGGTTCATTATTTTGCGTCCACCATTTGGCGCGCCAATTGATGTTATTTGCGATCACATAATCGCCTTTGACATAGACTTTACTGGCCTGCCAATTGCCACAAGCAGGTAGCACATTTGCTGAACTTGGCGATGCGGATGCGTTCGCTTGACTAAGGAAAGCCCCGCCGATTAGGAGGCCGCTTAATACGATTTTTGAAATGACTCTTTTTTGCGATGCCATGATATTTTCTCCAAAAATTTTGGGTGAAGAATGGGCCGATTCTCTGCAGTGAGAGGATCAAACTGAGAGAACCAGCTACCACGTCTTACAGAGCGTAGTGCGCGCGCTATTTCACGTAAGGTAAAGA
>CAYXJI010000034.1:0-3459 GCA_964465175.1 uncultured Burkholderiaceae bacterium
TAAAAATTGTTCGATCAGAAATTTGTCTTCCACCAGCCAAGCCTATATTTACATCATGGTGCCTGCCGGTACAAAAAATCTGAAGTTGTACACCAATGGTGGCACAGGGGATGTGGATCTCTATGTAAAGAATGGTAGTTATCCAACGACCAGTTCGTATGGTGCTGCCTCTTTGAAAGCAGGGAATAACGAAAACGTCTTGTTTGCCTCACCGACGGCGAACACCTGGTATTACATCGTCTTGAAGGCGAAACAGCCATTCAGCGGTGTGAATATCAATGCTAGCTATGAATAAGTGTCCCTAGGTAGTGCCTCATTATTTAGTTCATTGAACTGAGCGTCAGTGAACTGGTTAATGATTTGCCGGGTAAGTCGTAAGACATGCCCGGTTTTTTTATTGGTTTGAGGGTGTGAAGTAGCTAGAACAGGAGAAACTATTTACATAGGGCAAAAAAATCTGATTAAATTTTGTGCACATCTATTGCTTTGCGGCAAAAATCTATTTAAAATGACGACTGTTTCCATGCGGCAATTTGCAAATAGTTTGATGCAACAATGTTCTCATGGGCTTATTTCAAACTTCTTTATGTGATCCGACTATGAAAAAAATCTTGTTAGCTGTTGCCTTGTCTAGTTCAGTCTTTGCTGCCAACGCAGCGGATGTGCCTGTCGTTGAAAAACAAACTTGCGAAAAAGCGGTCTACCCAAAATCTTCATTGATGAATGAAGAAACTGGTACGGTCATGTTGTCTGTCTTGGTTGGCGCTGATGGTAGCGTAGTTGAATCTAAAGTAGAGCAATCTAGTGGTTCCAAAACTTTGGATAAAGCAGCAGTAAAAATTTATTCTTCATGCAAATTTAAACCAGCAACTAAGGATGGCAAAGCACAACAAGCTTGGGCAAAATTAGAACACATCTGGAGTTTGTCATAATCTGCAAGCTAGGTTTACAAGCTTGAGTTGTTGACCTAATCCTCGATTGAAAAAAAGCCAGTGTTGACACTGGCTTTTTTTATAGTGAGTTTGGTTTGCATGGTCTCTTGCGTGGCAAACTTATTCAAGAGGGATGTAGAGCGGTAGCGTCATCTTGACGGGTTGTACATCCAATCGCAATTGCATCACCGTGAATGCTTCTGCCCCTGAGCTACTAGAGAAGTAGGCTTTTGTCTCTGGTGTTTTGCTAAATCTAAATTCAAAACCCAGCTCGGGTTTGACTTTGCTATAGGCATCAAATGCCAAACCCAAGGCATGGCTGCGAGCACTCTCTGCCAGCGTCGACATCAACTCTACGCCGGCGGTATGTGCTAAGATATTAGGGTAAAAAACGGGTACTTGATCGCGGTCTTCCGATTCAGGTTTGCTGATGAGAGATTTGTCGGATCCTGGAATAATTTTTCTACTTTCAAGCTCGAAACGATCGCCATGCGAAAGATAGGAAATACGCGCATTTTGCAAATTGAATTCGG
Source organism: uncultured Burkholderiaceae bacterium (assembly GCA_964465175.1). Lineage (GTDB taxonomy): Bacteria > Pseudomonadota > Gammaproteobacteria > Burkholderiales > Burkholderiaceae_D > Undibacterium. The sequence goes on from CAYXJI010000034.1 coordinate 1,466, forward strand.
CCAAGGATGCGCTGGTTTTCACCCCATCAAAATCAATCAAGATCGCGCCTTTGTAGCCGATGATCTCGATCTCTCGCTGTGGCCTAAACAACAAGGCAGTATTCTCATCGATGCCTAGCCCTAGTTGGTAATTCTTCTTGAGCATGACAGGTAACATGCGCGCAAAACGACCGCGAATGATTAAGTGCTGATCGATAAAGATGTCGTTGCCGATAAAGCCCAAGCCGGCAGCGATTTCTTTCTCATCTTGCACGCCAAGTTTTAGCGTTGTTAGTACGCCCTTGGCATCGTTGAACATCGTGCTACTCATGATCGCTGCGCCAGCACTGGTGCCGGCGATCACCCCACCGCGTTGATAGAGCGACCAGATCGCCTTTAACATGGCACTGGGTTAGCCATCTGGATTCATTAAAGCACGGGTAATTTTTGCTTGATCTCCGCCCGTAAAGTAGACACCCTTAGCTTGTTCAATTTGGGTAATCCAATGGGCATCTTGATTCAACTGTGAGGGTTTTTTCTGCGCATCTTGGGCCTCATACTTGGCGGAAAGTGGCACGACGAAGGCATCGCCTCCGTACTTTTTAACAGTTTGTACGACGAATTCGCCAGCCTTATCCGGATTGCCAGATGCAGCGGGGATGACGGCGATTTTGCCGCCCGCTTGCGCAATGAGTTTTTCCCAAACCGCAGCATTGTCATGGCGTAGCGCGCCACCAATGATAAGTAGAGAGCCGCGAGCTTTGCTAAGGTCCGTACTGGCATTTGCTAGCGTGGGGCGTAAGGCGAAAAATAGCAGCGACAAGCACAACAGTAGCAGGCCTTGCTGGTATACAGTGTGGCGTCGTGGTGAGCGAGCTTGAGAAACAATGCGTTTCATGATTTATCCAAAGTTCTAGGTATAAAAAAAAGGGGTAGCGATCTCAAGATGCTACCCCAAAATGCGGGAGAATTGCCGCACAAGAAAGTGGTGTTGCTTGGTAGTTCTTCGTTTCGTTTTGCTTACTTAAATGCGTAATTCAAACGAATGTAAAAAGCACGCCCACGTGGATCAACATAGGTAGAGTCAAATCCAGCAAAGTAAGTCAAAGTTTGATTCGAGAACGGTGGTTTGGTATTGAAGACATTCAAAATACCGCCGGTAATTTTGATATCCTTAAAACCATAGTATCCGGTCTGCAAATCCCATAAACTATACGAAGCGACGGTAGGACGATTACCCTTAGGATCTAGTTGCTGATCTTCGTGATGCAACTGGAAGCTATTCGCGACCGTGAATCCCCAATTACCGATATCCCAGTCCGCACTCAAACGGTGACGCCATTTCGGTGTCACGTATTCAAAACCCCATTTGCCGAGATTGTCGAAGACTTTAGAATTTTCAGAAAACTGTTGCTCGCTCTTAGTCATTAAAGTCCCGGACAAACGCGTCGTCAATTTACCCATGCCATCAAACTTGGTGCGATAAGCGAGGTTCAAATCGATGCCGCTCTTAGTTTCTTTACCCTGATTTTGTGCAGTTAAAGCCCAATTCGTGATGTAGCCATCGCTGTCGCGGGTGATGGATTTTTCGACGAAAGCAGGGTCGGTATCGATCAAAGTTTCCGGCGCAAATTTAATCACATCCGTTTTACGCACAGACCAGTAATCGACCGCAGCGGAGAATGCGGCTAAAGGCTCCCACACAAAACCCATAGAAAATTGCTTGGACATTTCTGGCTTCAGATGTGGATTGCCGGCTTCTGTGGTGGGGATCTGATCGCTATAGCATTGCGAATTGTATTTGGCGCAGCCTATGCTGTCGTAGTAAAGACCACCAGTCGCGGTCTCTACTGCGGATGGGTCCAGGTCTTTCATGGTCGGCGCACGGAAGCCCGTACCGAAGGAAACGCGGAACAATAAATCTTTACTTGGCTGATAGCGTAAGGCCAATTTAGGATTAGTCGAGCTGCCGATATTGCCACCGTAGGAGTCATGACGGACTGCCATCTGGGCAC
>CAYXJI010000034.1:3469-13080 GCA_964465175.1 uncultured Burkholderiaceae bacterium
GAGTGGTACGTCAAATTCAGCAAAAATCGCTTTGACATCGCGGGACTCAGAGACGCGACGTGACTTGGAGGTGGAGTAAATCGTTCCTGCCAAAATTTCATCGGAAGAATTGTCTTCCAGTTTTTCACGACGGAATTCTATGCCTGTCGCCATGCCCACTGCACCCGCGTCAAGTTGCGCGATTTCACGAGTGAAGCGCGCATCAAATACGTCGGTTGTGGATTTGCCTTTGCGACCGTCGATGTTGCGTTCTGCTGCATCTAGTAAAGCTTGGCCTTCTTGTGATTGCGCACCAAAAGGATTAATTTTGCCAGTTTTGAAAGCGGCAAGCAGTTTTGCTTTATCGTAGTAACCGTTGGTCAAAGTTTGCGTATTTTCAGAGACAGAATGGGCAAACGCGGTGTTGTAATCCCAACCTGCAATCACGCCTTCCGCACCCAATAAGAGACGTTGCTGTTCCGACGCTTGACCATTGGTACGCGCACCGCCTGGTGTCATACGCATACGCACATTGAACGCTTTGCCGTCGGTAGGGACGGTTTGTCCGGCGGAATTGACATAGGATTGAGGATAGAAAGGACCGCCCGCTGGATAAGTCCAAGCGCTGCCGCTGTTGCCTTGATTACCATTGACGCCAGTGGGTGATAAGCGATATTTCGCTTCGTTTTTGGAGGCTGTAAATTCTGCAAAGATCGTATGATCGGCATTGAGCGCCAACGTGCCGCGTGTGATTAAATTGGTTTTTTGCGACTCTGGATACACGTCAGCAGCCGCTTGATAATCAAAGCGGCAAGCGCCACTGATCAAGATGCTCGATGGTGCTGCACAATCTGGTGCACTAGGATTACCTAGATATTTTTTTCCCGATACTGAGTAGATGCCAGCGGGGAAAGTGTTGGCAGACGTGAAGTTGTCTGAATAGCCGCGCGCCTCTAATGGACGCCATGCACTGACGGCGAAATCACGTTGCGCTGTACGTAATTGCTCATTTTTCTTGTGTTGCAAACTGGCGAAAATGTTATAGCCGTCATTCGCGAGATTGCCAAAACCACCAAGTAAGCTAATTGATTTATCACCGCCGCCACCCTCGTCAGTGCGCATGCCGCTTACGCTCGCTTCGAAGCCTTTAAAGTCTTTGCGCGTGATAAAGTTAATCACGCCACCGACGGCATCCGCGCCGTAGACGGCAGACGCGCCATCTTTTAAAACTTCGACGCGATCAATGGCGGAGAGCGGAATCGAATTTAAATCCGTGCCTTCACCACCGAAAGCAAACGCCGCCATACGACGACCATTGAGCAACACCAAGGTGGAGGAGACACCTAAACCGCGCAAGTTGGCGCCAGACAAACCGCTAGAACCTGGTTTGTCACTAATGCTCGCGGACTCTTGGGTGTAACCCGTATTGGCACTTAAGCTGGTCAATAATTGCTCGGCGGTGGTCGCTCCCGTTTTGGCGATATCGATGCGGCTGATAACTTGGACGGGTAAAGCGGTTTCTGCATTGATACGTTTGATGGAAGAGCCGGTGATTTCAACTTTTTGCACGACAGGATCGGTCGTTTTGTCCTGCGCAAAAACGGATGTGCTAGAGAGACTCAAAACTGCCATAGCGCTTAAAGCGGACCAGGTGGCGGCGGTGATTTTCTTGGGCACGATGTGCTGATGTTGATCTTGTTGGTTGTGCTGCTTCATTGAATGGCGCTCCTCAAATTTTGAAAAAAGTAGACTAAAAAAGATTGAAAAAAATCATAATAAAAATGGCGAAAAAGCGATCCCTATCGAGCACTGTTTAAAGTGCTCGTTGGTGGTAGGAATGGGAAAAGGGGACGCTACTTTTTCGGCTTGCGACTTTCCAGTTGCGTGGTTCTTGAGGTGTTATCGTTATTGTGTAAATAGCCTGAGAGCGCTTCCGTTAAACGGATCGCTTTCTCGACGTTTTTCTTATTCGAAACCATGATGCTACTCACTAAAGCTTCGATGACGGCGGTCGCTGCAGTTGAGCTACTCGCCAAGACCGCATGGGTGCTCGGTGCTAGTAATAAATAGTCGCCGAGTTGCGCGATCGGTGATGCGGAGGAATCGGTAATAGCCACGATGCAAGTGGAGTGATTGCGTGCAAATTGGGTAAGGCGAATCACGTCCAGTGCGTAGCGCGGAAACGAGATGACGATCAGCACATCTTTGTCGGTAATATTGGCCAAATTACCTGCGGCGACTTCGGTGCCGCCATAAGTTACTACCTCTGTCACACGATTACAGTAGGGTTGTAAATGCAAAGCCAGCATGCCCGCGAGATGTGAACTGAGACCAAAGCCCATGATGTAGACCGTGCCTGCTTTACTTAGACGATGGATGATGTGATTCATTTGTTCGTCTTCTATTCCCTGACTCGCCGCATTGATGTTGGCCAGTGCCGATTGCAAGCTAGCATTGGCGGGGGATGAGTTGCTTTTGCGCGCTTCTATGGTGTTGCGCAGTTTTTCGACTGGAGAAAAAATTTCTTGCACGGTTTCTGCAATCTTGTTTTTCAGTGCGGCGTAATTGGCAAATCCCAAATCACGAGCAAAGCGGCTGATGGTTGCGGTAGAGACTTCGCATTGTTCCGCCATGTCCTCAATCCCCAACGCAGTGACTTTGACTTGATTGCGCAACAAATAATCAGCGATCCGTTTGTAAGACGAAGAGCCTTCCTTCAGTTGCTGCATCAAGCTCTCGCCTAAGCTGGACTTGGCAAATACCAAATCGGGCGAGTGTGATTCTGTGGAACTCAGGTTTTTTTTCATTTTCTCTACTTCTGAAAAAAATTAAACAATGTCGATGGCTGCACTTTAGAACGAATCAAAATAAATTTCAATAGTTATTGTCAGATTTTTTTCATAAAGATAGAATGTGTAAAAAATCAGACATAAAATTGCAGAATTGCGTTTTTGCGTCGATGCGAAATTTTGTTTTGATCGCCGGAGTGCAATCTTGTATTACAGTTGGTGCTGTAGAAATTGGATTACTTGGGAGCTAATTTGCTGAGTGCCGTAGTCAGCTAATTTAGCCATAGTAAAGTTTAGTTTTCTTTAGAAAGTATTGTTATGCGTATCGTGAAACATGCTCTGCCAACGCTGAGCGCAGGGACTTGTAGGGAGTTAAGTAGCTTTCATTTTGGTAGCGCCAATGATGGCAAGAAGGTCTACATCCAATCCTCCTTACATGCCGACGAAATCCCGGGTATGTTGGTCAGCCATTATTTGCGTCAGCGTCTGATCGTGTTGGAACAAGCAGGCGCGATTGCGGGCGAGATCGTCTTAGTTCCAGTGGCAAATCCTATCGGCCTCGCACAAGATATACAGGGCAGTGCGTTCGGACGTTTTGATATGGCGACAGGACTTAATTTTAATCGTGGCTATCACTATCTGACACCTGCGTTGAAGCAAAGCGTGGCCGGTAAACTAAGTGCCGACGTCCATACGAATACGCTGATGATACGTGAGCAGGCGCTGGCTGTATTGGCACAATGGCAGCCAAACAGTGAATCTGCTGCGCTTAAAAAAACACTACAGACTTTGGCGATTGATGCCGACATCGTGCTTGATCTGCACTGCGATAATCAAGCCGTCATGCATCTCTATACCGGCACACCGCTTGCAGAAGCGACTATGCCGCTGGTGCGCTATTTGGGTGGGCGTGCTTTGTTAGTTTCTGTTTTATCCGGTGACGATCCATTCGATGAATCTTGCTCACGTCATTGGTGGGAATTGGCCGAAGCATTTGGCGCAGAAACACCGATCGCTTTAGGATGTCTATCCATAACGATAGAGTTACGCGGTGAGAGTGATGTCGCACATGAATATGCCCTGCAAGATGCGCATGCCATCATACAATTTTTGATACGTGCTGGACATATACAAGCTGAGGCCGAGGCGATGCCCGACGCGTTATGTCAGCCCACGCCTTTAGAAGGTTCTGAACCTATCATCGCGCCACATGCGGGTATTTTGGCTTTCACGAAAAATGTAGGTGATGTGATCGCGGTCGGTGAGTCGATAGGCGATTTGATCGATCCGGTTTCAGGCCAAGTGACACCGATGATCTCTAGCGTGGCAGGTGTCTTGTATGCACGCGTGGCACGGCGTTATGCACAGCACGGTATGCGAGTTGCTAAAGTGGCTGGTGTGATTGCTTATCGTAGCGGTAATTTGCTGTCCCTATAAATTGGCATTACTGAAAAAAATGAGAGAGACTTGTATGTTCAAAAAAATCAGAATGCCGAATACTTTTGTGCTGTTATTTGCGCTGTTGGCGATACTGGCAATTTCGACTTGGTTTGTACCTGGCGGCAAATACGAAACCCATCTTGTGAATGGTAAGACCTTGATCGACCCGGCCTCGTTTCATTACGTTGCCAGCAATCCGCAAGGCCTAGTTGCACTCATGATGGCGCCGATCAAGGGCTTTGTTGAAGCCGCTTTGATCATCGGATTTGTGCTGATTGTGGGTGGGGCTTTCGCCGTTTTACAAAAGACCGAAGCCATCGATTCTATGATCAAATCCGTGGCACAAGCGCACACCCGTTCAGCCTTTGTGCGTGTCATGATTATTCCTGTGTTCGTCACACTATTTTCCTTAGGCGGTGCAAGTTTTGGGATGGCCGAAGAGGCAATTCCATTTGTGATGATTTTCATTCCCTTGGCTTTAGCCTTGGGTTATGACTCAATTGTGGGCGTGGCGATTCCTTTTGTCGGTTCGCAAGTCGGATTTGCGGCCGCTTTTTTAAATCCCTTTAACGTCGGAATCGCGCAGGGCATTGCGGGCGTCCCGGTTTTTTCGGGTATCGGATTTCGTTTAATTGTGTGGACGATTGCGACGGCATGTACGATTGCGTTTTTGATGTGGTACGCGGCACGCATCAAAAAAAATCCCTTGCGCAGTCCGACCTATGCGATTGATCAAGAAAGACGACAACAACACACTAGCGATGATCTATCGGCGTTTGTGGGTATGACTAAGACGCATAAGCTGGTGCTGTGGATGTTTGTCGCGACCTTGGGTGGGATGGTATTCGGCGTGGTCAAATACGAGTGGTTTATCAATGAAATCGCAGCCTTGTTTTTGGTGATGGCGATTGCCGTTGGCGTGGTTGGTAAGCTCAGCACAGATGAATTTGTTGAAGCATTTATTCAGGGGGCAAAAGATTTAATCACCACTGCTTTAGTCATCGCTTTAGCGCGTGGCACGATGATATTGGCGCGCGATGCCAATATCATTGATACCATGTTATTTCACCTCATGCCTTTGGTACAATCCGCGAATCCTGTGTTTGCAGCGCATAAGATGTTTGTGATTCAGTCCGTGATTAACTTCTTCATTCATTCAGGTAGCGGGCAGGCGGCATTGACTATGCCGATTATGGCGCCACTAGCCGATCTGGTCGGCGTGTCGCGCCAAACGGCGGTATTGGCGTTTCAATTTGGCGAATTCACGACGCCCATGATTCCCACGTCGGGCATTACGGTAGGCGTGCTGGCGTTGGCGCGCATCCCTTGGGTGACGTGGGCAAAATGGATGATCCCATTGCAGTTTATTTATTTCGTACTGGCTTTAGTCATGTTGGCAATTGCTTGTCAGTTGACTTGGTAATCGGATAAAAAAGCGCCCTGATGCAATTTACTCAGGGCGTTTTAGTTTGCGATGAAAATAAATTATTTGAGTGGATTGCTTTGCGCACTGACTTGAAATTGACTACGTTGATATCCTAAGGTTTCTGCTTTATCTAAAATGGCCTTTTGGATCGCAGGATCAAGCTGCGGCGTGCGCGAGAGTATCCAGCCGTATTTGCGGCTAGGTTCTCCCACTAATACCCATTGATAATTTGTATCCAGATCAAGTATCCAATAATTGCCATAAAACGGACGGAAAAAGCTAACGCGTAGTTTGGCGTTATTGCTGTTTTCAACTAGTTTCGCTATGCCATTCGCCTGTTCTATATCGCCGTCCTTGGTGCGGCAGCGATTGATGACACGCACGTCTTTGTCATCTGCTTGATAATCAGCCTGCGTATCAGCAACGCACATTGATTGAAAACGATTCGGTATGAAATTCACTTGGTACCATTTACCGAGATAGCGATTTAGCTCAACTTGCTTTACCGTCTCCATAGGCGCCGTGTTTTCATTGCAGGCAGCCAGTAAACAAGTGGCGCCGATGATGCCAAGGAATAGCCGTGAGGTACGAAATAGGGAATGGAACAAAGTCTTAAAGCGTTTCTTCATGATTTTTGTTTGGTTGAAAGGTGGCAAAGTGAGGGGGTGTAATCCGCTAACGCTGACAGAATAATCGAGGATTAAGGCGCTATTCTTTTTTTATGCTTAGCGATTGTAGATTAATCTCAGATTTTCCGTTTTCGTGACTTCATTATCGGTGGTTTGCCTCGGTGAAAATGAAATGACTGCTTTAATGAAAAAAGGGCTGACGATGAAGTCAGCCCGAAGAGGGAGATTGTCTTACAAGATATTGAAAATTACTGGGTCTGCAACATGCTATTGATGACGACGCTAGTGACTGGAACATCCTTCATCGACGCTTGTATGCTCGTTGGCACGACTTTAATTTTATCGACAATGTCGATGCCGCTGACTACTTTGCCAAATACCGCATATCCACCAGATTCTGTGTCGAGCGCTATGTTATCGACGACGTTGATAAAAAATTGCGAGGTGGCGGAATCCAACACATTTGTTCGCGCCATCGCAATGCTGCCGCGTAGATTGCTTAGACCGTTACCCGCTTCTAGCTTGATCGGTGCTTGCGTTGGTGCTTCAACAAGGTTTGCAGTAAAACCACCACCTTGAATCATAAAATTACTGATCACACGATGGAAAATTTTATTTACATAGAAACCTGACTCAGCATAGCTCAAAAAATTGTCGACCGTGATAGGTGCTTTTGCCGGATTAAGTTCCAAGACGACTGTGCCTAAGTTAGTCACCATGGTGACTTGCGGTTGTTTGGCAAGTGGGATTGTGACTGTGCTCGCATAGACTGAGTTAGCGGCACCATCGGTAATGACAACAGGTACCGTACCCGCCGCAATCATTTTGCAACTAAAAGTTTTTTGTGTTGCGGTACTGCCGGTTAATTCTGTGATTTTTAAACATCCTTGATGAGATAGATTAATCCCAAGATTAAGATTTTGACCTTTGACCGTGATGGTGCTTAACTTACGATAGACTAATTGATCCGTAGTGACTTCTGAGATGCTCACTTTGGCGGCCGGTGCGGGTGTATCCGAGCCGCCGCCACAGGCGGTGAGTAAGCTAATCGTGCTGATTAAAATAAGTGCTAATTTCAAAGGATTCTCCGAGCAAATTAATTAAAGTGTGAGTATAGAGACCAAATATCGCAAAGATAAATTAATCCTGTCCTAATTTTGTAGCAAGTTGTAATGATTTGTATCTGTATTTATTTGGCTGGCTGCTTTTTCTTTCTGAGTAGTGCGGCTTCACGGGCGTGAAATTTTTTCAAAGAGTTATTGATGCGATTGATGAGTTTTGGATTGCCGTCTTTTGCAATCGCAAAACGTATGCCATCTTTTAATACGGCCGTCGGTAAAACACTAAATTGTTCCAGCTCTTTTTGCGCGCTTTGTGGCTCTGTCTCTTTGTATAATTTGATGGCGTTAACCTGTTTTTCCACTTCTTTCGCCTCGGTTAGTGGACTAGAGAAAATCATGGCATCAATTCTTAAGTTGAGTAATTTTTTTAGGCGCGGTCCATAGGCATCGATGTCATCGTCAGAGGCAAACAAGCGGCCTTTTTGGGCGTCAAATTCGCCACCATATTTTGAGCCTCGCACCACGCCTATGGTTTTGCCTTTGAGGTCTTCCAATTTGTTAAAAGGAAATTGGCGATCGCTACGTGTGACCAGCCAGAGGTATTGATACAGGGCAGGGTCAGAAAAATCAAATACGGCAGCGCGTTCAGGTGTCAAGCTGATGCCAAAAATGAGTCCATTATTATCACTGGCTAATTTTACCGCGCGGTTCCAAGGGTAAATGCGCAAGTCAAATCGAACATTTAAATCTTTTTCGATAAATGAGAAAATCTTTGTGAAGCGCGCGTCGATGGGAACTAATTCACCTTTCTCATTCTTGTTTTCACCAAATAGAAGCGTGACTTTGGTTTGTGCAAATGCAGGTGTGCTGTGGGCTGAAGAAAGTAAGCAAGAAAGAAAAAACAGCCCCAAAAAGTAGGCGCTGAAATTGGCGACGGCATTTTCTTTGAGACGCAATATCTCCGCTCGTGCGCGCTTACATGATGGCGCATGCACGGGTGTTTGCTGCTTGTTCAATTCGCTACGATGCTCAAATATTTGCATTACACCTAATCAATCGCTGTTGTTGCTGTAAATTAATTATAGTAGCTTACTTACTGCAAGCGCCAAGTTTCTGTGCTTAGCCATGTGGCGCCTTGCTTATTTATGCGTATTTGCTATCGTTTCGTCATGAAAATGTGGTGAATTTCAAACGAGCCCATCAAAAAATAGAATATCAACGGTATCGCCTGCCGCAATATCGCTACTGTCGTCATGTAAGATAATCATGCAATTGGCTTCTGACATAGAGCGCAAAATTCCTGAGCCTTGCGCCCCAGTTACGGCTACTTCTAAATGCCCGTCAGCGTTTTTGGTCGCGACGCCACGTTGATACTCGGTTCTTCCGACACGTTTGCGTATAGCCTGTTTAGAAATGGCTGGTACGAGCATCAGCGGCGCGGGTGTGGCACCCATCAATGCTTGCAAGGCGAGGCGTGCAAAAAAGTAAAACGTCACCATGACAGCAACAGGATTGCCAGGTAAGCCAAATAAGTAGGCACCGTGTTGATTTGAATGGATTTTGCCAAATGCCATCGGCCGACCGGGGCGCATACCTATAGTCCAAAATTCGACTTCGCCGAGCTTCGCCATAATTTGTTTGGTGTAATCGGCGGCACCAACCGAGACGCCACCCGAGGTAATAATGGCATCGGCGTGTTCGCATGCCTGGCGCAAGGCATGTTCCAGTTGCTCTGGATTGTCAGGCACGACACCCATATCGATCATGTCACAACCTAGGCGTTGCAGCATACCAAAAACCGTGTAGCGATTGCTGTCATACACGCAACCAGCGTCCAGTGTTTCACCTAAGGATCGGAGTTCATCACCGGTTGAAAAATAGGCGACTTTTATTTTTCGGTAGACGGTCATCTGAGACATTCCTAGAGACGCCAGTAAACCCAGATCGGCCGGTGTGATTTGCTTACCCTTACTTAACGCGATCTTGTTTTTACTTAAATCCTCGCCGCGAAATCGACGGTTGTCGCCCGGTTTTAATTTATGTGCTGGAAATTGAATGCGATCATGTGCTACATTTTTAGTCAGCTCTTGTGGTGCTACAGTATCGCAGTTAGCTGGCATTACGGCACCCGTCATGATGCGCACACACTCTCCTGATTGAACATCGCCTACAAATGGATGCCCAGCAAGTGCTTCACCGATCAACTTGAGTGCTACATCTTCCCCTAAAGCTAGTGCCGCACCGTTAAAGGCATAGCCATCCATCGCCGAATTATCATGCGCCGGAA
>CAYXJI010000034.1:13090-17052 GCA_964465175.1 uncultured Burkholderiaceae bacterium
GTTCGGTCGCTTGTATCGGCTGAACAAAAGTTTGGATTATATTCTGCGCCTCATTCACGCTTAAAGCGTGAGCTTGATAGTTAAGATGTTGCTGCAAAATGGCTTGCAATGAGTGAGGTGTGGGTGATGACATAGTGTGGGACAGAATTTTATTCGACGGAAGTAGAAGGGGGAGTTTGATTGTAATACGCTAGTTCGGCTAATGTATTGATGTTTCTAAAGCTTGTAGCATCGTTAAATGCGACTTCAACGACACGCAAGCTGGCATACCAAGCCGAGACTTTGCGACCACCATTTTCTAAGAAATTTTGTAAATGGGGAGCCAATGCGCTTTCCATCAAAGAAAAGACTGGCTGCGCACGCATTTGTGCTGGCGCAGATTCATTATCAAGGGTCGTCACGACTGCCAGTTGTGCCTGATTTTCGATTAAGGCTAAGGATAAATTTTGTACCAAATCACGTGGTAAAAAGGGCGAATCGCATGGCGCACTGACTAAGTAAGGTGTTTTACATCGCAGTAAACCTGCGTGGATACCCGCCAAAGGGCCAGCATAGCCATCGATGACATCTTCAATCACAGGATAACTAAACTCTGCATAGCGTGCGATATCTTGATTGGCATTGATCATGATAGGGCCAACTTGGTTTTGCAAGCGCTGCAATACGTGATTGAGCATGGGTTCGCCATGCAAATGTTGCAGCCCTTTTTGGACTTGCCCCATGCGCATGCCGCGCCCGCCTGCTAGAACTAAGCCAGTAATTTGTTCGCGAATAATCATCTTGATGTCATGTGAGTTTTCAGCCGCCGATGTAGGACATTTCAATTTTTTTTCTGTCCACGAGATCGGTTTGTTGATGTCGCATTTCTGAATACTGATCGTCCCTCGTTTGCCAAATTTGCGCGATCAAGTGACTTAATTGTTGATCAATATGCGCCTCCTGCGATGTGCGTAAGAGTGCGCGCAAGTCCTGGCCCTCGCTGGCAAATAGACAGGTGTACAAAGTACCTTGTGTCGACAAACGGGCGCGGCTACAGCTATGGCAAAAAGCTTGACTCACGCTAGAGATAAAACCAATTTCACCTTGTCCATCGTGGTGCTGCCAGCGTGTGGCGGTTTCATTTTTATTGTGCGGTGCTAAGGGGGTTAAAGGCATACCTGCTTGCCGTAATTTTTCTATCACGTCCGCGCTGGGTATCACTTCATCGAGTTTCCAAGCATTCGAGGCGCCGACATCCATGTATTCGATAAAGCGTAATGGGTGTCCACTATGTTGAAAATAACGTGCCATAGGAAGGATTTCTTGATCATTGGTGCCTGCCTTGACCACCATATTAATTTTGATGTTGGTAAAGCCCGCTGCATGTGCCGCGTCGATTCCCTTTAGCACGTCGCTGACCGGAAAATCAACGTCGTTCATGCGCTTAAAAACCGCATCATCCAAAGCGTCCAATGAGACCGTGATGCGGCTTAGTCCTGCTTCTTTAAGTGCTTTGGCTTTGCGCGCTAAGAGGGCGCCATTGGTTGTCAAGCTTAGGTCGAGCGCATCGCCATCTACCGTACGCAATTGGCTGAGCATCGCTACTAAGACTTCAAGATTTTTTCTCAGTAGTGGTTCGCCACCAGTGAGGCGAATTTTACGCACACCGTGCGCCACAAATAATTTGGTGATACGTAAAATTTCTTCGAAGCTTAATAGATCTCGTTGAGGTAAGTAAGGATAATCTTTGTTGAAAATTTCTTTAGGCATGCAATAAGTGCAGCGAAAATTGCAACGATCCGTGACCGATATGCGTAAATCATGCAAAGGACGTTTTCGCGTATCGAGCAATGTTCCGTTTGCTTGCTGTAATTGCAGCGGCCAAACCTGTGACGAAGCGCTACTTGGCATGATAGGAATAACTTTGCTAGGCATAATTGGTTGAGTTTGTGCGGGTGGTATTAAGCATCTTCATGCGCTAAGTGTCTTAGTGTTTGATCGTACTACGAATTGCCTTTTGTTGTTGGCAACTGCTGATAAGTTTTAAATAAATCCATGGTCTCCGTCAAAGAAAAGACGATGACGTAGCCTTGACTTTGCAAAAACTAGGCGTGATGCGCATGAAAAAAGCCCAGTGAATTGAATCAACTGGGCTTCTATCTAGCGATGAGATCATGTACTTAAAATCGACCTAAATAGCTAGGTCATACTTGTCCGTGCACAGTCCGATATGGCGCATCACATCTTTAGTTTTTTGTTTCTACCATGACCAAAGGCTCATCTGCGAGCACTGCCGATGCCTTACGTTCGCGACCAAGTTTTACTTGAGGTGTGACCGTTGCAGCAACGTCTTGCGCAGCTTTCAATTTGGCAGGATCAGTTGCGGCTAGTACTAAACCCGCATTGGCCAATACGACATCTAAGTTTGCAACCGGTGCACTTGCTGGCGCTGAAGTTGGTGCTACTTCTGTTACTGCAGTTGCTACTGCCGTCGTATCCATGCTAGATGCCGCTGGCACTGTAATAGCAGTTTCTATTGGAGCCGGTATTGGTGCGACCGCTGCGACGCTAGCCATGATTTCAGTCGACTCTGCTGTTGCTGCAGAAACAGCGACAACAGGCGTCGCAATCATTTCTGCTGCAGGTGCAAGTTGCGTTTCTACATGAGTGCCGACTTCGGCTTCTGCTTGGTTGGCAACTTGCGTTGAAACTACTGCGGCAACTTCTTGTATTGGCAATTGAGTTGGTAATTGAGTTGGCAACTCAGCTACTACCGCAGCTACTACCTCAGCAGACACCTCGACTGGCAATTCAGTGGCCGATGCGACGACTGCGTTGACTTGTGTCGCGGCGACAGTAGTTTCTGTCGACGCTGGCGCTAAATCAAAACTAGCTTGCACTGGCGTTGTGTCTGGTGTGGCGGCTTCAATCGCTGTCGCATTATTGAGCAAATCGACGACAGGAATGAAGGCGGGGGCTGCTTCAACTTTCGTTTCACCATTGTTTTCACTATTGCCATTCACTGCATCGTTGTTCTCGTTACCGTTGCGATCACGGCGATTGCGATTGCGACCACCACGACGACGACGACGACCTTCTTCACTTTGTGCGCCTGGCTCGTTTTGCTCCGTGCCAAGTTCAGCGTTGGTATCGACCACTACTTCTTGCGGTTCGCTATTTTTCGCTTTGTTCAAGACTGGGGCGACGTTGATTGCTGTTGGTACAGCTGCCTCATTCAACTCCTCAGACTTTGCTTCTGTGTTGCTATTGTCTTTGTCTTTGCGATTGTCGCGTTGACGTTGCTGACGTTCACGGCGTGGTTCTTGCCCTTCTTTCTCTTCGCGTGTTGGACGTGCTTGCTTGGCTTGACGTGGCTGATTATTTTGCTCGTTGGCCGCTAATTTGTTTGTTTCTTTTGACGCTTCTTTTTGCTGGTTGTTTGGATTTGCTGGACGCTCTTCACCCTCAGCGCCCGCATTGCGTCCATTGCGACCATTGCCGTTACCATTGCGTCCGCGATTACGTTGGCGACTACGGTCACCTTGCTTGTCTCGATTATGCTTAGGTTTTTCTTCTACAACGGGAGATTTTTCTTCTGCTCCACCAAAGATAGAACTAAAGAATTTCGCAATCCCTGCAAACAAACCGCCGCTAGCAACTTCTTTGGCCGACGTTGGTGCAGGTGCTGGCTTGCGTTCCACAATCGGCGCAGTTTCTGGCGTAATGCTTTTCACCATGGCTTCTTGACGTGGTTTGACATCATCTTTTTGACGCTTGCTGTAACCGATGTCGGTGTCGGCTTGCTCCGCCATGGCATAGCTGACGTGCGCTTCTTCCAAACGTGGATCGTCATGTTTAAGACGGTCAAGTTTGTAGTGGGGTGTTTCCAAATGCTTGTTGGGAATCAAAATAGCAGTGACACGATGGCGGTTTTCGATTTTCAAAATCTCATTCGTGCTACGAACAACATCCACGAGATTATA
>CAYXJI010000034.1:17062-17632 GCA_964465175.1 uncultured Burkholderiaceae bacterium
TTAATAAAAAAGCTGCGACATCGACAGGCACTTGGACGTGGATCGCTGCTGAATGCTCTTTCATCGCTTCTTCTTGGATGATACGAAGTACTTGCAAAGCAGAAGATTCGGTATCGCGGATGTGGCCAGTGCCATTGCAACGTGGGCAAGTCACGTGGCTGCCTTCGGAAAGGGACGGGCGCAGACGTTGACGCGATAATTCCATCAAGCCGAAGCGAGAAATTTTACCCATTTGCACGCGGGCGCGGTCATAGCGCAGCGCATCCTTCAAGCGCGTTTCGACTTCGCGTTGGTTCTTGGCGTTTTCCATGTCGATAAAGTCGATCACGATCAAGCCACCCAAGTCACGCAAACGCAATTGACGCGCCACTTCTTCAGCCGCCTCGCAGTTGGTGTTGAATGCGGTTGTCTCAATATCACCACCACGCGTTGCACGAGCCGAGTTAACGTCGACGGATACAAGAGCTTCAGTGTGGTCAATCACAATCGCGCCGCCAGATGGCAAAGGCACGGTGCGTGAGTAGGCCGTCTCGATTTGATGTTCGATTTGGAAACGTGAGAACAAAGGCA
>CAYXJI010000035.1:0-17296 GCA_964465175.1 uncultured Burkholderiaceae bacterium
GTCAGTACAGCGCTCATTGCGGGGGGTATTTATTGGTGGTGGTCGAGTCAGACGGTGGCGCCAGTGCCACCTATCGCGAATGTGAAAAAAGCGACAGCCGATAGCAAACCACATGCGAGGGCTGGGCAAGCACCTAATCTGGCAACTGATCACGCAACTAATCAAGCAGACAAGCCCGCGAATCCCATATTCGAACCCAAACTAGATAAAAATTTTGACAAGTTTGCTTCCAAAAATAAAAGGCGCTGAGACTGCTTTCGTGAGAAAACTCGCGCTTGCCAAGGTATTTGCTAAGGAAGATCCTGCGCTTGAAATGCGCCGGGTAATAAGGCAAAAGCGGTAGTGCGTAGGGTTTTTCCTTGTAGATTTCCCAGTAAAACGCTGAGCTCAGCACCGCCTAATTCCAAGATGACTTGACGGCATGCGCCACAGGGTGAAATGGGCTCGGCTGTGTCTGCGATGACGGCCAGTTCTTGAAATTGATGAGGACGATACCCACTCGCTATGGCGCTAAAAAAAGCGCTTCGTTCCGCGCAGTTGCAGAGTCCGTATGAGGCATTTTCTACATTGCATCCGTGAAAAATTTTACCGTCTTTGGTCAGTAAGGCCGCACCAACTTGGAATTTTGAATACGGAGCGTAAGCCGCTTGCCGCGCTTGCTGTGCTTCTTGGAGTAAATGCATGGTCTGCATGTAAAAGGCCTCAAAATGTATTTTAGAAGTTAGCCAAGGCGATGACGCCGACGGCAATGCATAAGGCGCCAGCGATTCGCTGTAATCGGTCGCCTTCATCAAGCAAATGACCGCCGATGAGTGCGGCAAATAACATCGATACTTCGCGTGCTGGTGCAACATGGCTGAGCGGCGCTGTTTGCATCGCGTATAAAACTAAAACATAGGAAATGGGACTGATGCCGCCCACGATCAGCGCATATTTCCATTCCTTGCGCCAGGATGCGCGCGTTGCCTGCGTATCGCGCAAAAGGCTAGGCAATAATAAAGCGATGCGGGCGAAGTTGCCAAAATAATCGATCAAGATGGGAGAAAGTAAAAGTACTTTGACCGCATAGCCATCCAGCACCGTATAGCCAGCGATAAACACGCCGGTAAAAAGTCCATAAAAGATGCCTTTACGCACGCGTAGTTGTTGCAGATGCGCTGCGCTGTCACAGGCTTGTTGGTCGTTTGCTTTTGGATTAAGGCTGCGTAGGAGCTTTGGTCCACCAGCGATTAAAAAAACACCACCGACTACCGCCAAGATGCCAAATCCGCCAAACAAAGACAAATGTTCACCCAAGAATAACAAGGCAAAGCCAGACGACAATAAAGGGCCCGCGCCGCGTGCCAATGGATACACCACGGTGAGATCTGCTTTGCGGTAGCCACGCAATAGCGTAATAAAGTACAAGACATGGAGTAAGCCACTCAGTCCTATGAAACTCCATTCCTGCCAACCCCAGTCTGGCACCACATCCCAACCCACATAGATTCCGACCGGTGCCCATACCACCGCCATGATGATCGCGGTCAGTCCCGCGAAGCGTACGTCGCCACCAGCTTTTTTTGCCGCGATATTCCATAAGGCATGAATAAGACCAGCGATAATGACGAAGAGGAAAGCGGAGAGCGGCACGGGGAAAGTGATTTAGCGAGATAAACCCTAGTGTAACAAATGTGACTTGCTGCGGGGGAAATCTCGGCTAAGCAAAACAAAGTAATTGTAAAAGCGGAATAAGATAAAACTCCCTCAACACGCAGACACAGAAGCACAGAGAGGCAGAGCAAAAGTAAGAGGAGTGCGTTGGTGTTAGTGGTAATGCGGTGGTTTTTTTGTAGGTCTCTGTAGTCGCGCTTGATTGCTTTGGTGTGCAGTATGCTGCTTAGTGATGGTGAAGATTTTTTCCGGTTCAAGCAATTGCCAAGCATCACAAAAAGCGGCTAGGTCGCTCAAAGAAAAACACCCGAGCAGCTATCAAGCTGAACGGGTGTTTTCGCCGTAATTTAACAGGACAATTTTTACTGCACAGTCGCAAGTAGGCTAGCACCATTCATTGCCGCATAGGCTTTCACTAATACATAGTAAGTGCCTGCTTGTGGTGCGCTGAAGGTGATGGTTTCTGCATTGGTGGCACCATCTGATTTCTTGTCATAAGTCGTAGTAGTAGGCGCTGCACCTCGCTTGGCATAAATATCTCCGTCACCCGTACCGCCTGATAATTTAATGGTGAGTGATGTTTTGCCGCTAGGTACCACGATGGTATAAGTTTTCGTTGCATTCAGTGCCATGCTGCCGAGGCTGACAGGGACGCCACTGGTGAGCACATTGCCGCCCGTTGTGGTTTGGTAGCTGGCTATCAGTGAAGCACCGCTGACCGCACTGGCGGCATTGGTCAACACATAATATGTACCTGCTGTCGGCGTCGCGATGGTAATGGTTTCGGTGTTATTCGCGCCGTCGGATTTTTGCAAATAGCTGGTGGTCGTTGCTAAGCTACCTAATTGGGCGTAAATGTCCAAATCGCCCGTGCCACCTGAGGTTTTGAATGTCAAATTGCTGACGCCACTTGGCACCACGAAGCTGTAATTGGCTTGGGCGTTGGCAGCACCTGAAACGGCCACTGACACGTCTTTCGTCAAAGCGATCGTGCTTGGTGGTAAAGCCGGGCCGTCGCTACCAAGTTCGACCGCGAATGAAGTTGCGAGGCGTCCAAATTTCAAGGCGTGATTGGCTTGGCTACCCATATTGGCATAGGTGTCACCTGTTCCATGAATTTTAGGATTACTTTGGCTCATGGCGGTTTCGAAAGGCATCGACGTTGGATAGCCCTGTGCATGCCAAGAGGCGTGGTCGGAACAACCGTAGCCGCAAGTGTCGTTACCGATAGTCAGTGTCGGTTGATAAGTTGTGATCAGATTGCTGACAAAAGTATTTTGTGCCGCATTGGTGTAATCGGTGTAGAGGTAGATATCCTTAGCTGAACCTTTATAGTTGGTCATGTCGAGTTGCATGACACCGATCACTTTGACCCCGTCGGCTTTGAATTTTTTCGCGATATCCGCTGAGCCTTTGAGGCCGACTTCTTCCGCCGCGTACGCCATAAATTTAATGGTGCGACGTGGTTGGTAATTGCTCGCTAACATGACACGGATGGCTTCTGTCAAACTCGCGATACCTGAGGCATCATCATCCGCGCCCGGTGCTTTGGTAGTCTCGGTGGTACCTGCAGTATTGATAGAATCTAAATGTCCACCTAGGATCACCACTTCAGACGCATTGTCACTACCTTGTATGGTCATGATGACTGATTTTTGCGGGTAGCCTGAGTGCGTGAATTGCTCAACCGTGACATTGCTACGACCATTTGCTAAGGCTAGCCATTTATCTCTGATCCAATTCGAACCATTGACGCCACCTGTGGTGGTGTAATAACGATTCACGAATGAAGAGAGGTCGACGATGGTTTGTCCTATGTTACTCGCCTGCATTTGCGTCAAGAGCGGCGTGACCGTGCTTTGGTTGTCGATGGTGTAAGACGGTGCCAGGCTTGCGATGGCGGGCGCTGGTGCATATCCCGCTGCAGTATGACCAAGGGCGGTGCGCCCCATTGCTTCGCTGCTGTGTTCAATAAAGCCGCCACAACGTTTTAATTTTTCGTGAATGGCACCGGATAAGGCTTGAATCGCCGATTGTTCGACTTGTACCAAGCGCACCGTTTCTTGACTGTTAAAGCCTGCCGAGCCTGATTCTACTAAGCGACTTTCGGTCAATATGGTGCGCGGGGCGATTTGTTTTAATTCTTGGTAGGCCTTGTCGCCTAGTGTGATCCAGACTTTTTTCTCGCCTGCTTGTAGTGCGACACTGCTAGTCATCGTTAGGACTAGGCCTAACATTAGACCCGATAGTATTCTCTGTTTTCTTTGTTGCATGTCTCTCTCCCTATTTTTTAATGGCTAGCTTGATCGCTAACTTGATTTGATTTGTTGAGCGCTGCGGATGTTGATTGTCGCCTCATGTTTTGCTGAGTAAAAAGTAGGAGGCAATCGAGAATGAGTAGAACAGAGAACCGGATTGGCGGAAAGTCAATAGTTGTTTTTTTCTCGGCAAGGAAAAATGCTATTTTTCGGGACCACCGAAGAATCTTTTGTGCAGCATGGATTTGCCCTTAATTTCAGCAAACTGCGCGAATAAAGCTGGATATATACGATATTGGATTGATAAAAGTAAAAACAGTTTCCTGTTTTATTTTAAATAAAAAACCATCTAATATGATCTGGTATTGATATATTTGTTCTTGAAATTACTCTATGGCATTGTTTTTAAAAGAATTTTAGTTAATTGTAGAAAAGTGGTATTTAAAAAATGCTATTTTTATCAGTGCTTATCGTTCAAGATGCAATTCTGTATGATGAGCGCTTACTTGTTACTGGGAAATTCTTATGCAGACCTATCGTGTTGCCTTAGTTACCAGCCTTGATTTGCCTGAATTATTTGGTGGTGAACGATTATTGTTACCTGCGCTGGTGCAATTTGGCGCCCAAGTTAGCATCTGTATCTGGGATGATCCAGACGTAGACTGGGCAGATTTCGACGCTATCGTGATACGGTGTCCTTGGGATTATCACGAAAAGCTCGCCGCTTTTTCTGCTTGGTTGACGCGCCTAGAGCAATTGCAGGTCAAGGTCTTGAATGATATCGCCACGCTGCGTTGGAATTTGAATAAAAACTATTTGTTCGAATTGCAGAACGCTGGACTGACTTTGATACCCAGTATTTGCTTAAAACCAGAAGACCAGCGCTCACTCGATGAATTATTAGCGACGATGCAGAGCGATGAGATCGTCGTAAAACCGGTGCAATCGGCGGGTGCCTGGCGCACTTTGCGTGTGCAAAAAGGGCAGGCTGCTTTGTATGAAAGTGATTTTAATCAGTGGCGACTAGAACAGGACTTCTTAGTGCAACCGTTCATGCCTGAGATTGTGACGCAAGGTGAGTGTTCTTTGGTTTTTTTTGATGGTGAATATAGTCACGCCTTGATAAAGCGCGCCAAACAAGGTGATTTTCGGGTGCAGTCAGATCACGGCGGTAGCGTTGACGTGATGCAAGCATCACCGGAATTGATTGCGCAAGCCGAGAAAATTTTGCAAGCTTTACCGCGTACGCCTTGCTATGCCAGAGTGGATGGCGTGATACGTGAAGGGCAATTTTTGCTGATGGAGTTGGAGTTATTGGAGCCAGAATTATTTTTGGAATTGGCTCCTCATGCCGCCACGCTATTGGCGCAGGCAATCGTCAAGCGCGTTTAAATCTTAGCCTAAGCTTAAGCAGTTTTATCTATTATTTCGAGCTGGATTTTTCCGCCAGTATCAGAAGCTTAGCGACGGTATTCATATTGCGTGCAGTACCGTTGCTGGCAGCTGGAATCACCAATTTAGAATCCGCCATGCCTTCACCGTAGTGCACATACAGATGCTGACTACCAAGTGCGATCTCTTCGCCTTTTCTACCTTTTGCGGAGGTGATAACACTGGCATCCGGTGCTGCATCGAGGAAGATTGTTACCGTTCGATTCGGTGCTTTATCGGCGTAAGGATTGGCATCGAGTATGGCGGAAAATTCAGCAGGGGTGCGCAAAAAAACCGTGACGGGTTTGCCTGCATAGGCTTGCAATTCTGCTTCAAGCAAAGCGCGACAAGTTGTAGCGGGTTTTTCACTTTCAAATAAGACATTGCCGCTGGCGATATAAGTTTGTACTTCAGCAAAGCCCAATGACTCACACATTGCTACCAAATCCTTCATGGGTAACTTGCCAGTGCCGCCGACATTGACTGCACGCAGCAAGGCGATATAGGTCGATGGCTTTGCGTTAATTCTCATATTATGCGCTCAGCATAGTAACCAGACTTGCATAGACAGTCAGTGATATTAGTGCGATAAAGAGTAAGGCCAGTGTGCGCCAGAGTGCTCCCCAAACCCCTAAACTGTAAGCATGCTTTAGCTGAGCATACATGTGGACAGGCGGCACTACGACAAATAGAAACGCAGCCGTACCGTTGAAACTAAACTTGGCGAGCGTCGCTACCACGGTCAGCAAAATGCACATGAACGACAGTGAGTAGAGCGAAAAAACGGCATGGTCAAACATGACATATTTTCGTTTGAAGGCAAATAATAACCACAGGAAGGGCAGCGCTATCGGCATCAATAAAAAAGCCAGTCCCGATGCATTTTTCTTCATCTTATAGAGAGTCAGCTCGGGGTTTTTGGTGGCGTGTTCTATCGTCTCTCCAACGTAAGGGATATAAGACGCATCTTTAAAGTTAATATTTTCGCCGTCTGAATCTTTAAACTGAGTTTTGATGTTCTGCTTCAGCAAGGCTTTTTCGTCATCCTTCTTGTCTGCAGCAAGTTGCTTCTTCAAGTATTTCACCTCACGTTCTGCAAAGCGAATACTTTGTGCCAGTTCCCCAGGTCTGAGTTTTTTTACAGTAGACGTGCTTGCTGAGGCGGCGCCGGATGTGGCGTGCGAGTCTGGCGTGCTTTCTTCGTTTGTCTCAAGATCCGGTTTTGAACTGGCGTCAGCGGCAGCGCTTGCCTGGTTTTTTTTCGCCAACTTTTCTGCCAATTTTTGTGCTTGTTTTGCGTTTCGCAAGGCGCTCAAATTCTTCTCAGCGTTGGCATGTTGCAGCGTCAATGCGGGCACATCTCTTTCCTTACCATCCATTTTATCTAGCGCATCTTGTAGCTTCCTGATCCCAAATTGGCTTTCGTAGATATCGTCGCGCAATTCGAAGGCTTCAGAGCTATTCGGATCGTGTTTTGCTTGCTCTGCTAATTCTTGCGATAGCTCAGTTTGAGCCTTTGTCAGTGCTTGAACCACTTCCTCACGCGTGTCAGGAATATTTAGCATGTCATTGCTAGGGCCATTCATCGTGTAGGAAAAAACGAAGAACATCAGGAAGATCAGAAACAAAAACAAAGCCAGCGGCGATACAAAAGACGTGCGTTTGCCTTCTATGTATTGTTTGGTCAATTGGCCTGGCTTTAGAACCAAGGCGGGAATTGTGCGCCAAGCTTTGGTGTCGAAATGAAAGATGCCATGCAAGACTTCTTCAAACATATGCAGCAAGGAGCGGTGTATGTGCGAAGACTGACCGCAAGCATGGCAATATGTTCCGGTTAATTGGATGCCACAGTTCGCGCAAACTTTTTGCGTATTGGAATCTGTTTGATCACTATTTTTTCTATCAAGGTGATTGCCAACTTCATCGCTCACCACGATTGCTGCTAATGCTTCACCGGCACCACTTATTTCAATTGCCATGACTTACCTCATTTTATTGAAGGACAGATTGTGCCTGATTCAGCCCTTAGTCTCAAGATAAGCATGGGGTACGGGGCAAAAAAAAGCGAATCTGTGCTGATGCAGATTCGCTGGTGTTTTCCTAAACTACCTATTGAATTTAGGACTTACGCAGAATTGCGATGATTGCGTAAGTCCTATGAACTAGATTGTCTTTGCTTTTGGCATTAACTAAGCACGAGCATCTTTGACTTTTTCCACTCGTCGTTGCAAGACAAAAATCGGCTGCGCCCATTCGGTATCTTTTTTCTTCTTGCTGGTGATCAGGGTCAATTCCGAAGGATCATACACGTCGGTGTTATGCGTCAACGGTGTCGTCATCAAATATTGCGCGTCAGTATTTTTGAGGAACTCACCGACCAATTGAATATTCCGAATATCCAAATGCGCAAACGGTTCGTCGATGAATACAAAGCCGCCTGAGCCATCTTCGGATTTCAACAAGCCTATCAATAGGATCAAGGATTTCATCACCTGCTGACCGCCGGATGCTTCACCGTCGTTCATACCGATTGGTCCTTTGCCGTCAAATTTAAAGCGCACGTGTAAGCCAGCTTGCGACAGCATTACGTCGTCGTTCTCTAGCTTGACGGGATCGGTGTGGACTTCGATGCCTGCTAACTCGCCTAGCTGTTTAATGTTCTTACTATAGGTTTTGATGGTGTAGCGCAATCTATCCATGTAGGCTGCGCGCGCGTTGACGGTGGCTTCCATGGCGCGATTATTTTGGTAGCGCCGCTCGTCGGTTTCGGCTTGACGGTTTTGCAGTAAGTTATTTAAGCGCGTGTATTGATCGACCACCGTAGAGTCGGTTTCCCAATCGTCACGCGCAAGGTTATTGCCGAGGCTGCGTAAGCGTAATTCGATTTGATGCACATTTTCATGCTCTGCCACCAGCTCTTTGCGGTGCGAGCTGCGTTTCCAATTGAGTGGCAGGCTGTGCCAAGTCGTGCGCATGTTGCGCAGTGTTTCAAATTGGGCTTTGCGTTCTTCGGCGTGGCGTTTTTCTGAAACGCGTTGTTGCGACTCGGCGTCGGCTATCGCCGCTTTGGCTTGTTCCCATTTTAGGTGCGCCACGGTGCGTTGTTCTGTCGCCGCTTTGAGCAAAGGTGCGATTTCACCGAGGCGGGTGCCGACTTCGATGCGTTGTTGTTTGAGTGGTTGGGTATTGCGTGAGGCTTCTTCAAATTCCGCATGCCGTGCACTCAATTCTTTGGCCGCATCGACACCGGCTAAGCGGGCTTTGTAAGAAGAAATTTCACCGGCCAATTTGCTGATCTTGATCGTGAGTTGATCTTCTTGCGATTGCAAACGCGGCAGGGCTTTTTGCAGGGCTTCTAATCGTTGGGTACGACCAGCATTACCAAAACGGTAGCGCGAGACTTCCACAAATAAAGAGCGGCCACCGCGACGTTCAAAATGATAGGCGTCGGGCGTAATCCATTCTTGCGACTTGTGCAGCTTCATGCCGATATCGATGCTATCGACGGTTTCTATGCGCTCTAATTGCTCGATCAACCAAGCGGGTGCTTTGGCATTAAAGCTGACGACGGATAATAAACTATCGTCTTTCACCACGGGCGCATGGACGCGATCAGGTACGATGAAGTGACTATAGCGTTGCTTTTCACCGATGCGATAAGCCGCACTCGCGTCGCTGGGGTTGTCGAGCAAAATTACCGAAGTGTAGCCGCGCAAAACGCCTTCGACGGCACCTTGCCATTTGGCGTCGGTGACTTCGACGATCTCGGGCAACATGCTGTGCGGAATATTCGCTTCGTTCAAAGCACGACGCATGTGGCGCACGTTTTCTGGATCGGGCAAACTGGCTTTGCCTTGCAAAGCCGAGATAGTTTCCATATCGCCAGCGATGCGTTGAGTCAAGGCATCGCGCTCTTGTTTTTGCTGCCCTAGCTCGGCTTCTTTTTTCTCTAATTCGTCGGCGATATTCGCAATATCGGCATCAGCTTCGGCGGCGAGTTTTTGCAGGCGCGCTTTTTGTTCGAGTAAGCTTTCTTGCGGTTTGAGTTTGGCATTCACTTGCGCGAGTTTTTCGCGCAGACCGGACTCTTCGGCCTCTAAAGCAGCTTCGCTTTGTTGTGCTTCGCTATGATTTTGGGCTTGCTGCGCTAAGGCTTGCCGACGTTCGGATAGCGCTTCATCTTGGGCCTTTAAAAAACGCTTGCTGGCGCGCAGTGCTTGGCTGGTCGCCGATGCACGTTCTAAATCTTCGTGATATTGCAGGGTCGGTAAAACCTCTTCTTGCAGATCGCGTTTTTCTTTGTTCAGACTTTCCCATTGATGGAAATTGGCGACCTTTAAACGCAGACCTTCGAGATTGGTTTTAGCGCCTTCGAGTTCAGTTTCAAAACGCTGTAATTCGGATTCGGTATCGCGTTGATGGCGCTTGGCATCGTCATAAGCATCCAAGACTTCTTTATCGCCAAACACTTGAAATACCAAGTCCAATAATTGACGCGGCGCGTATTCGCATAGCTTATCGGTCTCGCCTTGTTCTAGCGCCAGCACTTTGCCCATCGCTGACGAAAGGCCTGCATGCGACAAGCGTTTGCGATAGGTTTCGACACCTAGCCAATCATTGGCTTCTTGAATATCTTCAATCTCGACTTTACCACTGCGCATCAAATATTGACGCTTCCAATCGCCGCCGTTCTTTTCGATTTTGCACAGCAGGGTGACTTCATCTTCGTAGAGACCCGACATGCGGAAAGGACGATTCGAAATCTGCGGACCGACCGCACTATTGTCCACCACGGCACGTATCCACGCGGTTTGTTGACCGGAGTGACGGGCGTAATGTTTGTACGAACGTCCCATAGAACACTCCAAACCAAACAGCGTACGCAAAGCGTCCAGCAGCGTGGTTTTACCCGAGCCATTTTGTCCAGCAATCGTGATGATCTTGGCGTCCAGCGGGATGTTCTTAATACGCTGCCAGTAATCCCAATGAACCAGTTCTAGTGATTTGATGTGAAACATGATTGTTTTTCTTTAGAAAATTTTTTGTGCTATGGGTACTGCTTCTATGAGATCACTCTGAATCAAAATCGAAGGCGAGCCGCAGAGGCGCAGAGAACGCAGAGATTTTTGAGAATTTTCTCTGCGTTCTCTGCGCCTCTGCGGTTCATGCCTTTATTCTGTATTTTGTTCGGACGGTTTTACTTCTTCTGTCAATGCATGTTCGGCTTCTTCGGCGGCCAAACGCTCCGCTTCGATCACCGCTGGTGTACGTGGCATAGGAATATGGAAAATATCCGACAGCGCGCCGTTGATGATGCGATCTTTTAAGGCGTCGGTGTCCATCAGTAAATCGAGCAGCGGACCTTCCATGATTAAATCCATTTTGCGCTCGATAAAGCCGAGGCGTGAGAGTTGGCCTAGATTCATGTCCATGCGGGTTTTTTTACCGAGCTTTTCGCCAAAATCAGCGAGCAAGGTGCGGTAGGAAATGCCGATGGAGGTGTCTTCGGCGCGGGGCAAGGGTTTTTCTTTGCCGAACATATCGTTCTGATCTTCTTGCGCCATTTGATGTGCTTCTTGGCGCTCACGTTTCGGCAAAATAATCAGCGACCACAATACGACTAACAAGGCCACGCCATCACGTGCCAGACCGAAATTATTGTTCTGCCAGGTGTCCTTGGTGCCAAACACTTTGGATTCGCTATCGCGGGTCAACGCCAGCGTAACGTAATCGGCGTACACATTATCGACAAACTTCATACCACAGGCTTTTAAGCGCGTATCGACATCGGCACGAAAAATCTCATCCGATAAAGCGCGTTTTACTAATTTATCTTCACGCCGTAAAGTCTGATGCGCCAACAAACGCGCGATAAGGATTTGTGCATCTTCAGTCATGGGGGATCTCTATTTTAAAACCATTAACCACAGAGACACAGCGGTACAGAGAAAGCACAGAGATGTCTCTTGATTTCACTGTGTCTCGTAAAGGCATGCCTTTACCTCTGTGTTGA
Source organism: uncultured Burkholderiaceae bacterium (assembly GCA_964465175.1). Lineage (GTDB taxonomy): Bacteria > Pseudomonadota > Gammaproteobacteria > Burkholderiales > Burkholderiaceae_D > Undibacterium. Next base: position 11,356 of record CAYXJI010000035.1, read on the forward strand.
GAGGTTTGGAATTTATTCATGGGTATCATCCTGCGGCATATCTAGCGGCACTAAACTAGCCACCGAGATAGCCGCGATGTGTGGGTCTGCGAGCTTGCGCATTTTGTCTTTGGAATTGAACGCCAAAGGCAAGCGTGCCAGGATTGCTGTCGCACCTTGCAAGGATGCTTCGTTGGCGTCACCGATTAGTGGTAATAGCGATGCGCGATACGAGGCTATGGCGAAACTCGCAGGTAGTACATAATCTTGTAGCGGCTTGGGTTTGTTCGTGATTGGATCTAGCGATTTGCCATCAATGTTGCCGAGTAAATCTAACCAATGATCGAGCTCTAATAAGGCTTCGCTATTGTCATTCGCAATCGATGGTGCATCTTCGCCCGTCGGTAAGACACCGACCACGGCTGAACCGCGATTGCTTAATAATTCACTCTCGGCCACATCGATCATTTCGGATGGCGTGATGAAATGCGGTGTGACCGGATGGGATAAAGCTCCATCGGCCAAGGAGGCTAAATCATCGCGTTGCAATAGCCACATCTTGATGTCGGTAGTCGATAGACCCGACTGACCGAGATGCACGCGTTGCCTTTCGATTTGATTCAAAGCCCGCGAGAACATGCCTTGCATGTTGAGCAGCGCACTTTGGGCGCGACCAATTGCTTGTGCTGCTCGGTGCGTCGCAGAATCAGCGCGACTATCATTGGTGATCGCATGAATAATCTGCGAACCTTTTTCCACCCAATCACAGGCCGTATGCCATTTTTGCTGAGCGGTGCGCAGTTGAAATTCTGAACCAGAGGCAATCGCGTCGGAAAACTCTTCGGTGAGCTCGATTAAGCGTCCCAGCAAGTGGTGCAATTGCTCGACCGAGACACCGCCAACCGCCTGCGCACCCGCCACTTGGGTCAACATATAGCTGACTTCGGACGGATCATCTTGTTGCTCAACTTGAATCAAGGATTCTATCGCGGCTAGCACATTGCGCGCCATCGGCGCAATTCTATACACCGATTGGCTGGCATCCCACACCAATAAGCCGGTGCTACGCAAGCGCGTCAAGACCGTTTCTAAAGCTTCTGGTTCGAGATAACCCAGTTTGGCATTGATATCGGCGCGACTCAACGAAGGTGAATCGACATCCGCAGTTAATTCGCGCAAAACCAAGAGGCGCATCAAGACACTATTGATGCCGCCATGAAATAGCGCCGTAAACGCCTGCAACATAGGCTGCGCGCGCCGCAAAGGGGCGAGGGCAACAATATCGTCAGGCGTTAAATTGGATTTGAAGTAAGACTTGAGACTTAAATCGTTTTGATCAGATAAATCGTCTTCTATTCTTACTATGGATTCTTCGTCAAAATTTTGCATTCCGCATTTTACCCGCTTGGGCGCGGCTTGAGTATTGTCAGAAATTTACTGAAAATGCTTTTGTTGTTTTTGACGAAGTGTGCAAAAAGGCAATTCGCAGGGAATTATTTAAAAAATTCCTTGATGATGGCTTTATTGGCAAGCTCTTTGGCGTCTGGGACTGGTTTTGGCGTGGGTGAGATCAGCTCAACAATGCCAGAAATAACTGTTTTTATGCCTATCCAAACAAAAATGAAAACGAGATAGCGTAAATTATTTTCAGATTGATAAAAATCCGAAATGCCAATGACTAAAGCCGATAAGGAGCTCGTCAGCAAGATAAGGCTGAGCTCGCGAAAGTTGATTTTGTTGCGCATGATGGTTCTGATTAAGAATTTAAGAATTTAAGAATTTAAGAATTTAAGAATTTAAGAATGAATGATTAAATAAATATTTCGCAGCTTTACTGTTGAATCCAGGAATTGAAATGTAAATCAAAACTTGAACGACAACAATATTGCCAGTCCAAGTAGCACTGATATCAGGCCAATCGGAAAAAGATAGCGATTCGCATAGGGGACGACTTTTCTGGCAAAACTGCGGTGCCATTGCCACGGTATTAAGCCCAAACAGGCCGTACTAACAATCAGAACCCATGCGAACAATTCAAATATTGTCGGATACAACATGGTAGTGCTGTGCTGTAGCAATGCTAAACCGATTACAAGACGTAGCGATAATTCTACATAGTGCGCCCTAGCGCTCTCGGCGAAGCCCAGCAAAAATCGTGCTGCGACTTTAGGTCGACATAATGCCGTGTAGCCTAGCGCGATAAAAAAGGCTGCGGCCAAAAGAATGACCGTCATCGCGAGGTAGTTGATAATGTTCATTGGACGCTTTCTATGTGGAAGGATGTGGCCTTAAATCACGATCTGCCTGAACTTTTGTAGAGAAAAATCTACCATCCCTTCGACGCTGCCACTGTTGGCAAATTCATCACGCAATAAGCTGGCATCACTGCCAGTGTGGGTCGCCTGATTGATATGCTCAATCGCATTGTTGCCACCAAGACTGTCGGCATGCGCTTGCACTTTGCGCAAAGTGGTTAAGATATCTTCACGCAACGGCATTTGCTCATAGGATTTAGGATGTACGATGGTACCGTCTAGTCCAAAGCGGCAAGCTTGAAAGCGATTGTAGTTGTAGACCAAATAGTCATCTTCGGCAGGAGGTGGCTCGTTGCGCTCCAATAAGTATTTGCATAGCGCCTGCAAATAGCAGGCCAAGCCGGCTGCGCGTTCGACGCTTAATGGGGTATCGCACACACGCAGCTCTATCGTGCCGTATTCTGGCTTGGGACGTATATCCCAATAAAAATCTTTCATGCTTTTAACGACGCCTGTGTGTTCCATTTTTTTAAAATAGTGATGCTCAAATTCGTCCCATTTAAGAAAAAATGGCGCGCGACCACTCAAAGGAAAAGCAAAGACAGAATTGAGTCGTGCGGAATTAAATAAGGTATCGTGGCCTTGTACAAATGGGGAAGAGGCGGACAGGGCAATAAAGTGCGGCACATAGCGATTTAAGGCGTGCAGTAAGAACAAAGCCTCATCCCCACTGGTGCAACCAATGTGAACATGTTGTCCGAAAATTGTGAATTGCTTGGTCAAATAGCCATACAGCGCCGAGACTTCTTGAAAACGTGGTTTTTTAAAAATACGTTGATCCGACCAGATTTGAAATGGATGGGTGCCCCCTCCGCCTATGCCTATGTTGAGCTTGTCAGCGGCCTGTACTAAGATGTCGCGCATCTCACGTAGCTCATTGATGAGGCCACCATGAGTAGTCTGAATACTGGTGGCAATTTCCAACATGCTCTCGGTCACCTCCGGTGTCACCACGCCTGGAAACGGTTTGCGCGATAATAATTCCAGCATATCGGGACTAGCGGCGACCAGATCAAAATCGCTCAAGCTAACTAACTGCAGCTCAAGCTCGACTCCCATACTCAAAGCCTGTGAATTTTTGAATTGTTCTAAGGCCATCTTAAATCTCCTTGGTTTCTGGCACTTCATGCGCCCATATCAAGGCGCGCTGTATACACAGCGGACCAATAATTTCTAGGGTAAGTGCAGCGGCAGCTAGTGGCGCTAGTTGATCAACTAAGTCTATGCCTATGTGTCTGGTTTGCTCTAATACGAGGATGACGAAAGCCGATATCGGTAAACTCGCCATGCCCACTAAGGCACCTTTGCGCCAAGAAATACCACTGACGCGAGAGTAAATGCCGATACCAATGATCTTGGCGATTTGACGAACCAAAATAATGGACAATCCTAAACCTATGCCCGCCACAACTTGTTTCCACTCTATCGTGGCAGCGATAAAAACAAATAGGATCACCGATAATAAATCCCCTAGCGCACCGAATCCGCGCTGTGACGAATTTAAGATAATACGTCGATGTCTGACCACCAAGCCAAAACTCAAGGTGGCAAAAACAGGCGATAGCTTTAAACTGTGGGTTAAGGCCACGATAAACACGACAGCGATGGTGAATGCTAAGGTGCCATCTTGATTCAAACGTTTGGTTCGACGCAGTATTGTAGGGATCAGTGCGCCCAAGCCAACACCAAGTGCCGCCGAAATGAGTAGAACGACCAAGCCGTTATAACTAGCATTCCACACATTGCCAGAGGTTTTGAAAATCACTAGGCCGAGAATAACTTTAAACGTAAATACCGCTAGCACGCAGTTGAGTACGGATAAATGCAAGACGCGTTCGGTTACTTGACCTGAACTTTTTTGTTCATTGATCACGCGCAAAATCGTTGCAGGCGAAGTCGCCATCGATAAGGCCGCCAACAGTAACGCTGTGGTCTCAGTTTGAGTGAACGCTAGTACCAAGAAATAGACACACACAAAGGTCAATGCCACCTCGGTCACGCTGGCCGCGGCCAACCAAGGATTACTACGTAGCCAGCGCAGATTAATGCGATAGCCGCTCTCAAACAAGATTAGACCAAAGGCGATATTCGCCATCAATAACATGGTCGGCGATTGACTCACGGGTAAAAGGCCAAGCTGCGATGGCGCTAATATAAAGCCCACCACGGCGTAAGCGCTGATACGTGGCAACTTGAGCCAACGGTAGCCAAATTCACCGATCACCCAAGCCAATAGTATTGCCAATGGCCAAGCCATATCATGTTGCAGCGTGTTGAGTTGTATCATGACTTCCTTTCGTTGGTGTTGCGTTAACTGCTGACGCTCTCTGTCTCAGATTTAGAATCGAGTCTCGCGCGCGGCACGAAGAAAATGATCGAGTATGGGCGTGCAGTCGAGTAAACGCGATTCGCCCGCACTATGAAACTCGGGATGCCACTGCAAACCGACGACAAATTTTGCATCTCGCAAGCGGATTGCTTCGACTACCTTATCGTCTTTGGAAATCGCTTCTATCATGATTCCCTTGCCCAGCGTTTTAACCGCTTGATGATGGATGGAATTGACGATGCCAGTTTGTTGTGGGAACAATTTTCCTAATGTGGAATTCGGCATGAACGCTAATTCATGCGCATTTTTGTCGTATAAGTCATGTACGTGCGCGATCGCATTGGGCACTTCGGTTGCGATATCTTGATAGAGCGTGCCGCCAAAAGCCACATTGAGAAGCTGGCAGCCTCGACATATCCCCAACAAGGGTTTCCTAGCTTCAATGAACTCGTGCAGCAGCTCAAGCTCATACATATCACGGGTGCGATCTCCCATCCATTCTGGGCGAGTTGCTCGCTCAGCATAAGTTTCTGGGGCGACATCAGCGCCGCCTTGTAATACTAGTCCATCCAAATGTTTTGCATAGTCACGCAAGCGAATATTGCTGGGATGGATTCTGCCATTGGTATTCACCGACGGAATCATAAACACCATGACATCGCGCGACATCACCCAATGTGCAATCGACTCTTCTAAATACTGCAAAGTCTTGCTGGATAAGCCTTTGGCACCCTCGGTTGGATGGAAAATTCGTGCAGAGACGCCTATCTTGAGCGTGCGCCGCGTTAATTGTTGTGCTGCATTTTGAGAAATGGTACGAAATCGCGCCTGCATGTAATGCAACATCGTGCGCCACGGATGCGGATCAGCGCTCGACATGACTATCGGTTTCGCTTGAGGTGTGGCGATGACGGACTCGCTGGTCGCCTCAGGCTGCGCTGATGTATTTGGGGTTGGCCTAGTCTCAGCTAAGCCCGCTGGCTCGGCTTGATTTGCCTTGTTTGTCGTCTCATTCATACTGCGAAGACCTTTCTGATGCCATCGCCTGCTTCAAGCTTCAAGCTTCAAGCTTGAAGCAGGTCGAGAGTAATCAAAGAAAAATAAATGCCGCGACAGCCATTAAGGTCGGCACTAGCGCGCCTAAAAATAAGCCGCCCGCGCCTATCGATTCGTCAGAAAAACCGCGCTTGAGTAAGGCCACGCCTGCTGGATTTGGTGCGTTGGCGATCATGGTTAAACCACCACCGGCCACTGCGCCCGCGACTAAGCTGTATTTGGCTTGATCTGATATGCCGGTAATCAAAGAACCGAGAGAAGT
>CAYXJI010000036.1:0-17281 GCA_964465175.1 uncultured Burkholderiaceae bacterium
AATGTTCATGAGGCTTCCAAGAGGAAATAAAGCGGTCAACTGAGGTTTCTAGGTTTAATGGAAGTGCCCCTAGCCCTTACTCTCTCGCTTTTTGCAGCGTACATGCTACGCGCAGCATCAGCATGTGAGACTTTTCCTAAAGACAGAGCGACTCAGCTAGCTTCAAGATACGCTGCGCACTCTTACTCATCACTAGGGACACCATGAAAACCATCAAGCTTTTTAGCGGATTGCTCGTCATACTCTTGAGCCTGTTTGCGCTCAGTGGATGTGCCAGCATGGCCGGCCCCAAAGAAGCGAAACAGTCTGCCAGCATCGTCGACTACCTATATCCCAAAGCGACCAAAGCGCCGCAACTGACACCAGGCATCACTTATCTCAGACCACCCGTGCGAGTTGGCATCGCCTTCGCCCCTAACGATCCTAGAGCGCGCACATTGCCAGAAGCCGAAAAAATAAACCTCATGGAAAGAATCAAAGCGGCCTTTATGGGGCAGGCTTTTATCGGTTCGATAGAGATCATTCCATCGCACTATTTACAAGTGGCTGGTGGCTTCAACAATATGGAGCAAGTCGCACGCATGTTGAATGTCGATGTCATGGCGATGGTCTCTTACGACCAAATTCAATTCACGGATAGTAATTCACTGTCCTTCTTGTATTGGACTGTGATTGGTGCTTACGTGGTTCATGGCAATGAGCATGACACCCAAACCATGCTCGACATTTCGGTATTTGATGTCGCCAGTCGTAAGCTGCTTATGCGCGCACCGGGCACTAGCCAAGTAAAAGGCGGCGCCAATTTATCGAACTTCAGCGAACGCTCACGTGCAGCGCGTACCGAAGGCTACCATAAGGCGGCCGATCATTTGATCCCGGCATTGCAGGCCGAGATCGCGAGCTTTCGCGAGCGAATTAAAACTAGCGACACGATGCGCGTTGAGCCTCGGCCTGGATATCAAAATGCTGTGAAGCCAGAATAAAATAAGCCGGCGCAATAGCGGTTTTGCAGATTTCCAATATACTTTTCGATGATTCCGGGTTTTATAGCATGCAACTTAAAGAGCCCGACTCAAAGAATGCAATGCTGTCAGAACACCATCCCAAGCCGTCGAGGCCGGATCAATTAAAGCAAAGTGCCCGCAGTCAGGCAAGGACACCAAGCGGGTCGTCGGGAATTTGGCGCAATACGATGCGGCAACCTCAGGCGGCACGATTGCATCGGCCTCGCCTTGCAGTACCGTCACCGCCATCGATGGCGCGCCTAGGCACATGGGATCGACATCAGAGCGCTGTGCGAGGTCTTGCCCCAAAAATCGCTGCACCGCGCCATCGCCCAAATGCAATGCATGCGCCATTTGTAAATCGGCGGCGGGCGCTAAGGCCAGTACGCCTTGCACATGCCTATCGGCGTCTCCATCTGCGCATTGACTGCCCGCCCACAACACCAAATGCCCACCGGCGGAATGGCCTATCAAGACGAGATTGCCATTATGTTGCGGCACTTGCAGCGGCAACACTTTGAGCGCCGTGGCGACATCGTCCAGTGTCACATCTGGCACACCCGACTCGCGGCGGTACTCCAAAGTCAAGGTCGTCCAACCTGCTTCGGCTAGGGCGCATGACATTGCTTCGACATGGGCGCGATCGTATTCTGGCTTCCAAAACCCGCCGTGAATCAACACTAGCAAGGGCAGCTCACTACCTCGACTGCCATAACGGATATCGGCAATTTGATCGGCGTGCTCGCCGTATCTGAGTGTGATGTCAGCGGGATAGGCGGTGCGGCTTAAGATGGAGAGGTCTTCGTTCATGGTCATTGCAGAAATTTAGAATGGTAGATACCGATGTTTGTCCTAGTCAGCAATTCACTAGCAATTCACTAGCAATTCACTAGCAACTAAGCAGCACAAACGAGCTCTTCAATCAAATCGGCCTTCATCATCAAACTCGCTTGACGTCCATTTTCCAAAAGAAAAGCGCCGCGTCCATTTGAATAGACTATGCTGCCATCGGGACGAATATCATAGGCCACCACATTGCTAGCGAGTACCTGTTCTTGACCTTGACGGTCACGGCAAATCAATTGCCAAGAACTCGGCACCAAAGATGGCACGCCTTGTACCATCCCCGCATTACGTAACGCTTTTTCTGCATCGATGCGTTTTCCTTTCAGCAGTATCTCTTTCAGGTCGGCTTTGACCGCCGGCCCCGACGCGCTAGTCAAGGGCTTACGGCTATACATCATGGAGAAGAAATTCAGGTAGTGAAACACGGCACGCAATAATCTAAAAGGGAAAAAAAACGTATCCGTAATCACATTGCCGAATTCGTTTTTTTGTCCTTCGTAAGGGCGGCGGATGAAATGCAAATTTCCCTTGGCACACACGCGTGGATGGAGAAAATCAAACTGCGTATCGTCCATGACCGGCGTGACTTTGTTGGTTTTCATATCCAACATTTGTATGCAAGCATTGCCAACTGCCGCGATATGCCCACTAGGCGCGCGTGCCAATCCGGCGGATTGATACAAGATTTGGCTCTCTGCGCCAGGTATCCGCGCAGGCGCACTGTCCAAGGTGTCGCCGCCTGTGAGGGATTGAAATTGGCCGCCATCGCTATTGATCATGGCGATATGCGTAGCGCCATCTTTACTATTGGTGGTACACAATATTTTGCCGCTAGCGAGATCGAGATTTAAATCACTGAGCGACAGATTTTGTTTATGCAAAATGCGTCTCTCTTCCCCGGTTTGCAAATCCATAGAAAACAAACCGCCCATCATCTCGTCCTTTAAAAAATACAATATGTTTTGCGGACTGATGAATTGCATAGAGGTCGCGATGATATGGCTACCATCTTTATCAAACTGGCGCATGCCGCCATTGGCTGCCACGCTAAAGCTGGTGTTTTCTTTCCAAGCATGACGCTCTTGATGTCGTTCCAATTTATCGATAATCTCTTGCACATAAGGACTTTGAACTTGCTCGACCCCAGACTGCGCACCCTTATAAAACAGCTTGCCATTGGCAAGAAAAGCTAGCGCCACCGGCGTGCCATTGCTCCCAGCATTGGATTGATCATGCGCGGACGGTAGCGCCTTGACTTTGGTTTGTTTGTTGATTTGAGAAAGAAGAAAAAACACAATCAAGAACAACGCGAGAATGAGAATGAAATGCACCGAACTTCTCCAAAAAGTACAAAAAACACATTCTCTCACGTTGCGAGGAAAAGAAGAACTATGCTAACAGCGGCCTTCAACAAGCTCGACAAAAATTAGTGATCATTGATCGCACCGCACTCAGAAATAGAAATCATCATCTTCATCATTGAAAGGATCTCTAGGAATGGCTTGCTTCTTAGGAATACGATAGGTCTTCAGCATCTGTTTGACCTCTTTCACATCCGCAAACAGTGCGATTTCATCCGTGATGATGGCGGCCTCACTTTGCAAAGATTTGATGTCGTGCTTGAGTTGATTAAGTACCATACTGGCTTGCACTGGCACATACGATGGTATTTCAAATTGCATGCGGAACATAAAACTTCTGTCCTCGATTTCCTGCTGCAATTCTTGTAGTTGCTCACGTAAAATTTGATTGAAATAAGCTAAGCGCTCTGCACTTAAATTATTCAGCGTATGGGTGTCGATTTGCTCTATCTCTAGTTGCAACTGCAATAGTGCCAGCAAATCTTTCTTTTCGTATGCCACATTGACGCGCTTCATCAATTGGGTTTTACGTTCACGCTCGGCGCTGTCGGGTTCACGATCGGGATGCAAGGCGCTGGCGAGCTTGCGAAAGACTTCGCGCAAAGACAGACTCACGTTCTTTGCCTCCTGCGCCAACTTCTCTTCCTTGGCGATGGCTTTGGCTGATTTTTTCTCCGGCGCCTGGGCATGCGACGCGAAGACATCCTCTTCTTCATTCGCGCGCTTTTCCATGATGGTTTTTTGCATCTGCTGGATCATCTCCTCGGGATTTTCAAAATCAAAATCCTCTTCGATTTCAACACCGAGCATCATCTCCATCATTTCCTTCATGCTCTCTTTTTCTTCGGCAACTTCTTCATCGTAATCACCACCACTGTAGTCGTTATACAGCGTTTTTAAGACATCACGCAAAGCCTCGTCCTCGATCTGATCGATCACATTTCCAGTGATATCGCTAATGAGTGCACCCAGTTTTTTCTTCTCGATTTTAGTGAATTTACTGGTGCGTACCAGCACATCAAAATACTGCGCTAACTCAGCGCGTTTTAAATTTAAGGCTTTTTCCGCAGGCTCGAATTGTTCGCTCATTAATTGCGAAACGACGGGTGACATGTCCTGCCACTCCCGCAAATTCGCGGATTCTTGCTCGATGTCTTTAATTAATTTATTGAATAACTTCTGCGCACGCGAGAGCTTAGTTTTATCTCGTTGTTCGACAATTTTTACTGAAGTCTTATTTTTATTCGGCATATCGATGGCTTATGGCGGCTGGAGTGGAATGAATTGCATTTTACCGCAAATCCCTAATGCATTTAATAGCTGGAGAGAGCACCAACACTTCAAACAGCGAGATCCATTGAGGCACGCAAATTAAACTTAATTTTAACCCTGAGCTTAGGAAATAGATATTTTCAAAATCTGGGTTTAAAGCTATTTAAGCTTCTTTACTTTCTCGATACCTCTGCACAACCGTAGCGAGCATCACAGATTAAAAATTCTGTCGTGCAGTAGCTTGTGCAGAGGTCTCATTAAGAGGAAGGTAAGAACTTCAGCACTCGCAATCTAGACGCAAGGAAAACAGCATTAAAAAAAATTATCGACGCAAATTGCCGGCCATCTTCACTGAATTCGTCTCACAGAAAATAGTCGGAAATTCACACAAAGACCGAATGAGCTATGCTTAGTAGGATTACCGCGCATCCACCTAGCGGACTCTAAGATTGAGCTTATGCGCGTGTTTTTTCAGTAGATCTTCAACCAGTCGAGCAATCTCGGCAATGACGGCATTGCGCTCCTCAGAAGTGCCACTTGCGCCAGTATAAAACGGCAATGGTGAACGGTTTCAAACCTCGCGGAAAGACCACTGCGACATCATTTGCGGCACCATTGGGACCGGTGCCGGTTTTATCGCCCACCAACCAATTTTTATCGAAGCCCGCTTTGAGGCGAGCGTCACCTGTGGTATTGCCAAACATCCAGGCCTTAAGTTGCTCTCTCGAAGTTAAGCTGAGCGTATCGCTAGCAATGCATGGCCTTGTAGTGAAGCCACCGCCACGCCAATCCGACCACCGTATTGTTTCTCTAGGGCTTTTACTTGAGTGACGAATTCTTGATTCACGACTTTCGCCGAAGCTGCATGCGTTTGTGCCGACGACAACGGTGCCAGTGGCATCAGCGCGGAAAAAACTAAAACACCACTACTAACACCACGACTTAATGTGCTGGCAAACTTTGCGAATAGGGAAAAATAATTCATGGCATCTTCTGTTTCAAATTTCTGCGACTTGCAAACTCACCTGCTTGGTGCCGTTCGCAACCCAATGACTACCGATTTCTGTAAAACCAAATTTCTGATGAAAAGCGTGTGAAGCCGGATTTGGCGGTTGAATATTGTATTCACAAGTCACACGAAGGACACCACATGAGCGGGCAAATGCAAACAGGTCGTGGTAAAGCAAACTACCTATTTTCAAGCCGCCGAAATCTGAGGATACGACGATTCTATCCACATATACAAACTCGTTGAATCGCGCTGAGAACCAAGCATAGTTCGAATTTTGATAGGCAGCATTTTCGCGAAAAGCCAATAAAAAAGCCGCCACCACGCCATCTACTGTCGCGACTTTAAGATAACTCGCCATGTGCGCCAATTCTTGCAAGCGCAGCTTATCCATGGCACTGGTTTGTTGCACTTCTATTTCGTTCAAAATGACAATGCGATCGTAGTCTTCGACCAATGCATCACGAATTTCAATTTGATCCATCTAGGTTTTTCCTTCTTTAAGTTTTAAGCAAGTTGGCGGCAAGGTCGATAGAAAAGAAAGATTCTACCGGATTGCTAAGTCCATCTAGATCACACCCGTTCTCTATTTCGAACTCTTTAGCATACGCAACTACGACATTGTTTCTCCAATTCCTAAATCCGCCTCTTTGTCACAGGTTTGGGCGTCAAGATTTTTTCGAATAAGGCCTTGCCACTAAGGTCTTTCAGTGTCACCGTCATGGCCCGCGTTCTCGCATCGATGTCCACCTGACCCAAAAATTGAAAACCACTAGAATTATCCTAGAAACCTCAGTTGACCGCTGTATTTCATCTTGGAAGCCGCATGAACATTAACTTTTTCAGTGTTTATCCTGTTCACCATTTTGGTGATAACGCTACGAATTCGATTGCACACTTTTCCGCGTCTCTGGACTTCGTTGTTCCTCCTATCAACGTAGAGGTTGCGTCGTCGTCACGCCTCGCCAGAAACGCGGAAAAATGCACACTCAAACTCGTCCAACTAAGGTTTCTAGGATTATTCACAACTTAGCGCCCCGCCATACAAGAGTGCAGTCCCTAGGTAGGAAGCTCTTTGCGGTTACTGTCCCTTTGAGATCACTTGACGCCACAAACAGTATGATCCTATAATCCGCCCACTAAGGTGCTTTGGGGCGCCTTCCCGCACAAGAGGCTCTCACCCACCATCCTTCTTTTTTGATGTGATAATACCTTTTCGTTTGACGTCAGCGGGTCGTCAATAAACGAGACGGAGAATCATCATGTCATACCCTGCTTTATCGTTCCCCCATCACTGCTCGTCCTTAGTCTATCAAGACTGGTATGGAGCGCGGCCATGAATATCGTTCTAGATGAACTCAAAACACGTGCTAGTTTTTTGCACAAAAAACTCCATCATGCCGATCCTGTGGCATTGGAATTGGCACGCGTGTTGAGCCGCAAAGCACACTGGACACTTCCAGCAGAATGGCAGCATAAACACTGTCTAAATTTGATCGCTCTGCAAAACGGATTTCAAGACTGGAACCACGCGCATCAAGTTTTCAGTGGCCTAGCCAAACCCGGTGATGACATGGGTGATTTTTGGTATCGCGATTGGAGCTTTACCAATCATTGGTTTCTTGAATACACTGAGGCCAAGCAATACCTCAACGCTGACCCGACAGTGTATCTATTGCCATACCGCACACAATATTTCGCAGTCGCTAGTGATTATCTCGATGCGCTTAATTTGTTACCGCATGATCCAGATTGGAAGAAAATCAATCGGAATTTATGCGATGCTTATGGCACCCCATTTTGGCTCACATTAGCGCGCCGCTGCTTGGATTAACTGACGGGTGGATTATGTCCACCCACGGTTCAGTAGCGTCGAAGTAAGGCGCGGTGGCTGATGCTCCGTTTCCTTACTGCGCTCATCAAACCGGACGTGCGGATTTCCCGCATCCGGCTTTCCGACTTGATTCATCGCAACGCTTCCCGCACAGAGCACAGTCATTATGTCTGTTTTGGCGTCCGCGACTCGCGCTGTGCGCGGGAGTCCCGCATTTGCGCATTGGTGTCTTCCCTCACTGTACTGCCTTCCCCGCCTAGGTAGCGGGTCGGCGTTCGTATCTCACCTTTCGAGGCTTGCTCAGACTTCATTCACATTTGGGCCTATTGACTCGCTCGGCTGCCTTGTGCAATTTTTGTCACGAGGCTTCAACGTACCCAGTTACCCACATACGCTGCTCGTCAGCTAACAGACTCACCAACATTTATCGGTGTGGTTTCTTCCACCACAAGTTCATTGCACGGAGTGCGGGGCACCTGCGGTGTTATTGGCGTGCTGACGGTGCATTTTCGTCTATTTTTGATTACGGTAACTGCCAAACCGCAACTGAGAACCACTCCACCAAGTTCACAAGCCAATTCTCAATCAGCAAACAATTCAAGATCTTCTGGTCGCGGCGATTATCAATGCCGAGAAACAACATCTTCAAACAGCCGGGGTCATTCTTTTGCGGTGACTCTCGTTAAGGCATATACTCAAAATTCCAAATTAAAAATCCTTGCAAAATGTAATGAGTTCACAGTCGCAAAGACAAGTAGACGCCGATTTTGCGCTATTGGTGGCCGATGAAACGCCTGCCATCGTGGCTTATATCGATAAAAAGCAAACCTATCGCTTTGCCAATAAGGCCTATCTCGATTGGTTTGGTCGCACTCGCGAAGAAATGATGGATTTGACGATGAAGGAAGTCATCGGTCCTATCTATGAAATGAATCTTGCGTATATCAATGGCGCGTTGAACGGAGAATTACAAGTCTTTGAACGTCAAGTCATTACGCCTGACGGCACGGTTCGTCATAGTCTCATGACCTACAAGCCACACATCGTCGATGGAAGCGTCGCTGGTTTTTTTGTGCATGTTGCGGATGTAACGCTGTTAAAAAAAACCGAGACCGCTTTACGTGCCGAAAAAGAGAAAGTAGGTGAAGTTGCCGCGCGTGAGCTTTTTAACTTACAACAAACCAATGCGGTATTAAAGCGTTTGGGAGCGATAGGTCAGGAAATTACGGCCCATTTGACTTTCGCCGACATCACTAATTCGCTAGACCTTCATGTGCATGGCATTCTGGAGGTCGATTCCTTGTCGATTTTTTTGCTGAACGAGGACGCTCACAGCTTACAGCCGATTTTTCATCGAGGACTTGGCGCTGGCGCGCCCTTGCATAATGTCACAGTTGCGCAAGGCGGTGAGTATTTGCGTCGCTGTATTGAAGAGCGACGCGAGTTGATTGCTGACCACGCCAGTATTAAATTCAACCCGCTTTTTGACGATGACCTCAATATGCAGAGTTTGATGCTGGCGCCATTAGTGGTGGCTGAAAAAGCGATAGGCATAATGATCATCCGTTCGCTAAAATCAGATGCCTATAGCGAACGCGAAAAATTGATTTTCCGTGCGCTGTGCGCCTATGGTGCGACCGCATTTACCAATGCCAAAGCCTACCAACAACTGCAAGATGCACAAGCTCAGTTGGTCGTGCATGGAAAAATGCTCGCGCTAGGCGCCATGGTGGCTGGCATCGCCCACGAATTAAACACGCCCATCGGTAACTGCCTGTTAGCCGCCTCCACGTTAGAAATGGAAACTACGACCTTCGATCACCTCATTCAAGCAAACAATCTACGTCGCTCTGACTTGAATAACTTTGTTGATGTGGCCAAGCGCTCAAATACCATGGTCATGCATGGCCTTAATTTGGCGGCCGATCTCGTCAGTAGCTTTAAGCAAGTCGCCGCAGATCAAGAAAGCGAACAGCCTTGTGATTTTTATTTGCTTGAACTAATCACTGCGCTTCAAACCGCAATGCGCAAAGAGCTACAGACTTCCAGCTATGATTTTGAGGTTGCGATTGACAGCCAGATCAAAATGCATAGTTGTCCCGCATCCCTTGAAAGGGTCATGAAAAATTTGATCCTCAATTCACTCCATCATGCGTTCGAAGATCGATCTGAAGGAAAGATGCGTTTATCCGCAAGCTCAAGCGGATTTGGCGAAAGCGGTATTCTCAAGATCGTATTTGAAGACAATGGCAATGGCATACGGGAGGGCAATTTAAAGAGAATCTTTGATCCCTTCTTCACGACCAAGATGGCACAAGGCAGCGTCGGCTTAGGGCTAAATATCTGTTACAACATCGTAACTTTTGTACTCAAAGGCAATATCACCGTAGAAAGCACCGAAGGAAAGGGAAGCAAATTCATATTGACTTTGCCGATGCAAATTGCCGATCAAGAATTGACTTGAAATGAAAATATGCGTTCAATACCTCTAGCAGACAACAAAGACCGGCAAGACAGCGAGCTTCGCAAAGTCGTCCTCGGTTCCTCTTTGGGCACCGCATTTGAATGGTACGATTTTTTTATATTTGCGACCTTAGCCACCACCATGGGGCCTTTATTTTTTTCCAAATCGCTAGGGGAAACCGCGACCTTTTTGGCCAGTATTGCGACCTATGGCGCGGGTTTAATTCTAAGGCCATTTGGCTCCTTACTATTCGGTCGCATGGACGACCTGATAGGCAGAAAAAAAACCTTTATGTTGACCATGAGTTTAATGGGAGTCTCCACCGCCAGTATTGGACTGCTACCAACCTATGACATGGCCGGAATCGCCGCACCGATCTTGTTAGTCACGCTGCGCTGTATTCAAGGACTCGCGCTGGGGGGGGAATATGGAGGAGCCGCCACCTATGTCGCCGAGCACGCCGAGACTGGCAAGCGCGGCTATGCCACCAGTTGGATACAAATTTGCGCCACATTAGGTTTTCTGCTTTCGCTCATGGTGGTCTTACTCTGTCAAACCGCGCTCAGTGATGCGCAATTCAAAACATGGGGATGGCGTATCCCTTTCCTCATTTCCATCCTGCTCTTTGGCGTTTCACTGTATGTACGTGCAAGACTCAGTGAGTCGCCTATTTTTCTTGAAATGAAAGCGGGTGGCAAACTCAGCGCGACGCCCGTCAGTGATAGCTACTTGAATTGGTCGAATCTAAAATTGATGCTGTCTTCCCTTTTCGGCGCAGTCGCTGGGGTAGGCATCATTTGGTACACGGGACAATTCTACGCCTTGTTTTTTCTCACCAAAACTTTAAAGGTCGATACTTCCTTAGCCTACATCTTGATCGGTATCGCGCTAACGCTAGCCATTCCCTGTTACCTATTTGCGGGTAAATTGTCTGACCGATTTGGTCGCAAGCGCATTATGATGCTGGCCTTCATCTTGGCGATATTCACGTATATTCCCATCTTCAAAGCTCTGACCCATTATGCAAATCCGGCTTTGGAGCAAGCGATCATGACGTCGCCGGTGACCATCATTTCAGATCAATGCGCTGTACCAATTTTTTCGGCTCCCGCCAGCGCATGTCAAAAACTCCGCGACTTTTTGAATGCTTCCGGCATACCGCATACTTTACAAATCGAATCCACAAACGCATCACAATTGCAGATCGGCACTAGGCTTATCGACGCGAGCGATCTTAAAAAAATAAAAGCCGCACTCACTGCCGCACACTATCCAACAAAAGCCGATGTCACGGCGATAAATAAACCCATGGTGGTGTTGCTACTTTTCATCTTAGTGTTTTATGTCTGCTTAGCCTACGCACCAATCGCCGCCTATCTGGTCGAGCTATTCCCCACGCGCATTCGCTATTCGAGTATCTCCATGCCCTATCACATTGGCACCGGCTATTTTGGTGGCTTTATGCTTTATTTTTCCACCTTGATTTCAACCAGCACAGGCGATATTTATTCTGGTTTGTATTACCCCATCGCGATCGCACTCATGTCGCTCGTGGTCGGTGCGTATTTACTTCCTGAGACTAAAGATAGAGAAATTAATTTTTGAGTTGCCGGGTTCTATTCGTCTACGATTCCCCTCGCGCCAAACGCAATCGATGCGATCAAACACGTAAGCCGGGCTGTATAGCCCAGCCTGGTCGGGCGATTTACCTCGCGCCCGATGAGATCCAACTCGATGACAAGCTTGATGTACACCAAGCGACAACAAGTGCTACCGCGATCACCGCAAGCAAAGACGTCAACGCCAAAACATTTTTGTTCTAGTCGAGAATGCCGGTGATCAGTAATCACCTAAGGGCAGAAAATCAACGATCAATGTTTTTTAAACCCGTTGATGAAGAAAACTTTTACAGTACAGGTATGGAAATGATGCTGCCTGAGGCAGGGAGCGGTAAAGTTTGATGTTGGACCAAAGACCATGACGGTAGTTGTCACATGCGCACCCTACAGCTAAAAAAACTTGAAAGTTATGCCGCCCCTGCTTCATACGTTTGAACTGCCCCACTTCTGTTGTATTTTGATTTAACATGCGCTCGAATTTTCCGTTTGATTGTATCTGTCGACGGTAAAAGTGTAACCTTTCGATTCAACTGTGAACGATGAATTTTAGTGTTATCTGCAGGTAGTCTGACGCAAATTTTGCGTCTTGAGTATGGTCTTTCATTCCCCCCACAACCCAGGAGTACTAGCATGCATACAAAAATCAATGTTCTTATTTGGGCAGCCGTCACAATGACGCCATTTAGTGCGTTTGCACAAGATGCGCATTCAAATGACCACGGTTCTGTTTCGAAAGAAGTGATCGAACTTCAACGAGAAAATTTATCAAAAAATACTAGTGCAAAAGGCTTTGGGCCACAGTCTCCACGCGATCTCTCCACGCGACATGGGAATAACAACGTCATCTTCAATAAAGCGCCAGCGCACACGAATTTGAATTTGTGTAACATCCACTTTCATGAAAATGCTGAACACAAAGGCGGGCAATTTACGACCTATGCAGGAAACGGCGATGGCAAGGGCTTCCAAACCGGTTTTAAATACTCAGGTAAGCTCACCAAGGCAGAAATGACACCACTCAAAGAAGAGGTCTGTAAGAGCGAACATGGAGGCCTCCAATCTGGAGATACCATAGAAGTACATTATGTCCATTCATCTGCACTCGTAACGCCCGGGCCAACTTTAGGCGCGTGCTTGAGTGAGGCCATCAAAAATCCCCAGCTCCGAGTCGAAGCCCAAGTTTATGTGCTGGTAAATGATAGCAAAGCGCGCGATTTTGGCGAGCTCACAAAGCTGGGGAAGAAACGCGATTTTCAACAGGCTTTGGGTATCCCTAAAAATACAGGCAAACCCATACAATATTCTGGCTCAACCACCGGACCATCCTACAATGAACAAGGTTCTCCTCTCCAAGTTTCTTGGAGCGTCCGTCCCAAAGTGGCCAAAGTCAATATCGAATCGGTTGGCAAATGGTGCGAAGAAAATGTCTTCAAAGAAGACCACGCCCATGGTGTCAGAAATTTAGTGAGCGATCCTGCTTTGATTTCAAATATTGAAAAATGATAGACGCTAGATGAGGATAGGCGCGATCAATGCGTCAATCCTCACTGACTACATGAAGGCCTCCATGCCTTGAATAATTTTTCACCAAAGCCATAGTAGGAGTTACCATCGCGCGGGTCGCCGGAATAAGCATCAAGCATGTCTTGCCTGAAATGCAGAACTAGTCAAGTAGTCGAGCCAAATACTCGCAAATCATCACGACAAATTTATGACGCGACCACACGCCTGTTTAAAATATCACCTTACGCATTAATTTTTAAACTTAATACTAGTGCTCGCATTGTGAAGCACGCTTTTATTGGTATCTAGTCGCGATAACAAAGTCCAAGCGACTACCCTATAGTAACTGTGGTCGGTTTCCACACTGGTGACCAGATATGCGACTCTTAGACCATCGGCTGATCCGGTTAATACAAACTGTTCAGCCGGCGCATTGTTAATGCTTAATTTCGTGACCTCGCCGACTAACTGCGCGTTTTTGACTTCGCTTTGCATACTCTTTTGGACTACCCTGGTGTAGTCACTCAAAGTAAATTTTTTCTCGAAATCAATTCTTGAATCTTTTAAAACAATTAGATAGTTTTCATCTCGCATTTGAGCTGCACCCAATACTGCCTCGGCTAATAGGCTGTCATTTTTCGACCAACTATTTGGTACGTCGATACTGATGCTAAGGTCTTGGCTCTGCAAAGTCTTAGTCGCGTTACTTGCTGCCGCTTGGGTTGAGCTGTCTGAACTGGTGGCTGGAATACCGTTGCGGCACTTCGGTTCACGGAAGCGATCATTAAGTGTTCCGCCCAAGCATGACCAAATGATCTCGCCATTTTTTTCGTTAGGGCTCAGGATTAAAGTATTGCTTTCCTTTAGGCTGTCAATGTTAAAGACCACTTCAATATTCGCGTTCCCCTGTAATTTGATGGAGGTGATAAATTCGCTACTAATCTTATCTGGCAGCTCGGCACTTGCATTATTGTTGGGGAAGGTTTTTGCCCGCTTAATGTTGGCAGTGACTTTATCGCGAGTGTCATTGACCAATGGCATAGCCCCATTAATTTTCGCCCGCACGGTATAGTCGTGATATGCAGGTATTGCAACGGCTGCAAGAATGCCAGTAATGGCGATAAATAGAAAAACTGCCACCACAATTAACACCACGGTAGAGTTGCCAGACCGTGCTACTTGTCCGTATTTCTGTTCCCATTTTTTTTGAGGGGTAAGCAAAAAAACCAGCGCTTCAATCACCGAAATAATGCTGGGAATCAAGGTGCCCCAAAATATGAGATAGAAAATTCCCCACCATTGACCAAGATAAAAACGATGCACGCCAAGGCCGCCAAATAAGAAAGATAAAATGACAGCGGTGAATTTATCTTTACTCACATAGGCTAGTTTGGGAGTTGAGCAGTAGGGGCATTTGGCGAGTTCAGGATTAATGCTCTTGCCGCATTTATAGCAATAATGCTGCGGTTTTTTTTCTACCTGTACCGTGTCGCGGTTTATATTGCTGGGCCTAGCTTCGGTGACGGGCGGCGCCTGCACGATTGGCGAAGTAGGAGAAGTAGGTGAACTAGGTGAAATCTGTGAATGGGAGTGGCTCGCTGGCGTTGGTGTCACTGTCGTCGAGGCAGAAGCGCTGGTCGGCGCTGAAGATTTTGTACTCGCAACAAGTTCACATGTCCCCCCCGCTTCGTGAATGATCTTCCGGTACTTTTCGGCTAAGGCTGGTTCCACATCCGCTTTAATCAAACAGCGTGAACGACTCAACATTTTCTCAATCAGGGCAGTATCTTTTTTAAATGCTAGCGCTAAATTTTGTACCAACGTGGGCAAGGTAACATTGACCTGTGGCTGGCCAAGTAAAAAGACATCCAAACGCGATTCGTGCATGTTTTGACCGCTCCGACTTATATAAAAAAATTGTTTTAGTGCTGGTTTCACGCACCGAAGCAGCGCATCTAATTTTGCAGAGATAATCTCTCTGACTATGAGCGCAAATGACAAACAAAAGCGGTGAATTTGGCATCGCAAAATTCTAACATGCCCATCACACGGAGATCACCCCGTGCTCGCTAAAGTAAGTCATTTTTAAATTATTTGAATTATTCTCAGTAGTTTGCGAGAATTTTCAGACCGGAATGCGCCTTTTCCGCTCTTTCTTGAGCTGTTGATTGCACATATACGCACTATCCTTTTTTTGTTGGCGACTTTTAACCAAGGGAATGGCCCCATTCTTCGGCTACAATCCTGATGAGATTAAACTCGAACCTCTTCTTGTTGGCCGTATCTGGAATCATTCATGAAAAAGATGCAAATTCGCCGATTCATTGTCGCCTGCCTATGCATTCTATTCAGTTCGACTGCGTACGCTGAGGATGTTGTCACTATCGCTTGGCGGGTTAAGCCGCCCTATCAATATACCGTCAATGAACAGCCGCAAGGCATCTTGGTGGATCGTGTTAAAAAAGTTTTTTCATTAGCAAACATCAAGACGCAATTTGTCGAAGAGCCTACGAATAGAATTTTCTATAATTTTAAGAATGGAAGAAAAAATTATTGCGCATTTGGTTTGTATTATGTTGCCGACCGTGCATCCTTCGCCCAATATAGCAGCGTGTTTCACAGAGACCCACCGCAAACCATCTTGGTCAGCCCGGCAGCATTCAACTTAGTCTCTGCGCACCTAACACTAACATCCCTGTTAGCCGATGCGAACCTGACCCTCGGTGTTGTCGATACCTCTTCTTACGGCCCGGAACTAGATGCCATGATCAAGGCGAGCAAGAACAAGATCCTGCGCAGCACTACCCTGCAATCGAATATGGCACGCATGATTGCGGCAAATCGTGCGTCATTCATGTTTGTGGATAGGAAGGACTGGGAATATTTGCAGAAAAATGATGAACTTGTGCGGGGCGCTTCGCAAATCGACTTGCCTGATTTGCCGCCTAGCCAAAACCGCTACATTTTATGCAGTAAAGATATGACAGCTGCGCAGATGCAACGCATCAATAAGGCGATTCAAAAAGTCTATGTGGCAACGTCCGACAATGAATGAGCGTCGATGGAATCTAACATTCAAGCACTTTTTATGCAGTGTATGAATGTTGGAACTGCCCCCTTCTTGGAGCATTTTCAAACCGTCAGAGAAACTTGCTCGGTTTGTTTCAATCAACAGCTGATAGTGATTGTCCTTCAGACAGTAAGCGTGGCAAACCCAATAAAAAATCGCATCGACTGCAGCAGTCTAAATGCTGTCTGTTTATTGCGATATTTCACATTGCTTAAGGAGTTATAGGTTTAACCCAGATTTTCCATTTGGATTTGTGATGATGATAGATGCACTTTTTAAAACAGTTTTGTTGCGAATGAGGCGTCAATAGCGAGCTATTGACAACGAAGAGCAGCAAAAATGGCCGAAAATGCGCCGTCCGCACACAAATAGCACCGCAGGTGCGCCTGATAGAAAATTTGGGTTTAAGATAGAACACATCCATTAGGCGAATACTCAGTCTGGACATGTATGAACCAACAAATGCTCTCGCTGGCGAATTTCACAGAAGATAATCTGCGCGCCATACTTCAAGCACTGCCCGCACTAATTTGGCTGAAAGATGCCGATGGTGTTTATCTTGCCTGTAACGAGCGCTTCGAACAGTTTTTTGGTGCATTAGAAAAAGACATCATTGGTCGTACCGACTATGATTTTGTCAGCAAAGAACTGGCCGATTCTTTCCGCGCCAACGATCTGTTAGCCATGCAAAAAGGCGGCCTGCACATCAACGAAGAATGGATTAGCTTTGCCAATGACGGACACCGCGAACTACTCGAAACCAATAAAACACCTTTACACAATGCCGACGGCGAGCTCATCGGTATTCTAGGTATTTCGCACGACATCACCAAACGCAAACAGCTAGAGAAATACGAAAAATTTCGCAGCTCCACCTTGGAATTGCTGGCAAAAAATATCCCCTTGCCCAGCATCTTAGAAGCCATCGTGCGCGGTGTTGAGCTGCTGCATACCAACTTCATGTGTAGCATTTTATTGCTTGATGAAGCAGGCAAACATCTGGTCGATGGCATTGCCCCCAGTTTGCCTAGTTTTTACAACCAAGCCATCAACGGCGTCGAGATCGGTTTGGGCGTAGGTTCATGTGGAACAGCGGCGTTTTTAGGTCAGCGTGTGGTGGTGGACGATATCGCCAGCCATCCTTATTGGGCGCCGTATGCCGAGCTAGCAGCACAAGCAGGTTTGGGCGCATGTTGGTCGCAACCCATACTCTCATCCGAGTTGCAAGTATTGGGAAGCTTCGCCATCTACCACCGAGAAAAAAATGCACTCGCTGATTTGGATGTCTACATCATTGAA
>CAYXJI010000037.1:0-8892 GCA_964465175.1 uncultured Burkholderiaceae bacterium
AGAGCTACGGTACGACGCGCGTTTCTGGCTTGGCAAAAGAGCTGCAAAACAATCACTGGATGTATTTGAATGGTGTGATTTTGGTCTCTCCTACGGGTTTAGGCATTAAACGCGATGGTCCTGTGAATGAGGCATTGAGTTTGCCTTACTATGCGGCGACAGCATGGCATCACAAATTATTGCCTGCCGATTTGCAAAAACGCGATTTGAATGAGGTCTTGGCGGAGGTAGAAACGTTCACCTTGAATGAATTCATTCCCGTCTTATCTAAGGGCGGATTTATCGATGCGAATCAACGTAAAGAGATGGCCGCAAAAATAGCGCGTTACTCGGGGTTATCCGAAACCACCGTCTTGCAACATAATTTAGCAGTACCAACGTCTTACTTTTGGAAGGATTTGTTACGCACTCGCGGCCAAACAGTAGGGCGTTTGGATTCACGCTATTTGGGGATTGATAGAATCGAAGCCGGTAGCGGCCCTGATTACAACGCCGAATTAACTTCTTGGTTGCATTCTTTCACCCCGGCGATTAATTACTATTTGCGCGACGTCTTGAAATACAAAACGGATGTAAAGTACAACATGTTTGGACCCGTGCATCCTTGGGATAATAGTAATGACCGTACCGGCGAAAGTTTGCGCCTAGCCATGGCACAAAATCCTTACATGCGACTGCTAGTGCAATCCGGTTACTACGATGGTGCGACGACGTATTTCGATGCGAAATATACGATGTGGCAAGTGGACCCGAGTGGCAAAATGCGTGATCGTATGGAGTTTAAAGGCTACCGTAGCGGCCACATGATGTATTTGCGGTCTGAGGATTTGGTGACATCGAATGAGCACATCCGTGAGTTCATCAAAAAAGCCACACCGGCGAATGGACAAGCGGCGAAATACTAGTTAGGTGATGGGTGACGCTAACGACGCAATGTTGATGCTTTAGTTGTCTACATAAAAAAACCGCGCTTGATGCGCCGTTTTTTCTTTCTAGAAAATTAACGTTCGAATCTCTTTTTCTCACCTTCTTTTTCAGTTTTTACTTCACGTTTTGTTTCAGGTGCAGGGCGTTGTTCTACTCGCGGTACCTGTGGCATCTGTGGCATCGCTGCTGATTGCGGCATGGATTGCGGTACCGCTTGTGGGCGTTCGACGCGTTCCATGTTTCTTTCTATACGTCTCTCGTTACGCTCAACGGGACGCTCAATTTGGCGCTCGATCTGGCGTTCATTCTGACGCTCGAAACCACGTTCCACGCCAACACTACGCTCATTGACTCTATCGCTCATGATGGTGCGACTTGGCCGTTCGACAGGCCTTGGAACTTGCATTGCAGCGCTATTCTCTTGCACATTGACGGGCGGTGTGTTGCGTTCAAACGTATCACGACGATTCTCTCCTCTTTGCATGCCGTCACGTCCATTAATTTGTGGTGCGCTTATTTGATTGCGGTTGTCCACATTGCGTGGATTGACTAAGCCACCCAAAATGCCATTGGATTGTCCCGCATTTTGTTGTACTTGCTGCGGCTGCTGTATTTGTTGCGGTTGTTGCACTTGTTGCGCGAGTGCTGCCTCATTTCGGTTGGCATTGTTGATCACTGGACGAGCGCGAAACTGATCATTTTCTTGCCAGTTACGCGGCCTAGCATCACCAAACCGATTCCCTCTTTCAGGAACCAAATTCGGTGCTTCGGTCGCTACGCGCATTTGGCGTATTTGACCGGACAAAATCGACGACGACGCGGGGAAAACATGTTCGCCTCGCACAAACGTTCTGGTCGGTACCGAGGTAACCGCATTGTGCACATGCTGATTACGGTAGCCTTGGTCTGCTCGATTGATTACCGTGGTGTTATTGATGATCACGGTTCGATTCATATTTTGAATGTAACGCGTATTTTGCGTGTAGTGCGGGCGATAAATCTCGCCGGGGCCTAAAGGAAACCAAGACACGGAAGGGGCGTGACTGCGACTGTTGATGCTAATGCCTGCACTGATGCCATCGCTACCAACTCCGACAAAAGCGACCAAGGCGGGCGCATAGACGGGACGATAATGGCGTTCATAACGGCCTGGTACCCACCCCCAACGCTTGCCGACAAAGGCCCAGCGACCATAATGATAGGGCGCAAAGCCCCAAGGCGAGCGATCGACCCAAGTCCAACCCCAAGGTGCGACCCATACCCATTGTCCATCTCGATAGGGCGCCCATGTTGTTGTGATGCCGCGTGGATACCAGATTGCTCCGTATTCCACATGCGTCTCCCAATTGCCGTAGTCGTCGAGCTGCTGATAGCCGACCACTTCGCGCGGCACATAGCGGGCGGAGATGGAGTTTTCTTCGGCACGATCACGATCTGCAGCCCATTGATCAAAACTGTCAAATGGTGGCACACGTGTGATTTGTGTGTGGTTTAAATTGGTACCAGAAAAACGCGTCTGCTCTCCTTCGCGCAAGGTAATGATGTCACGGTCACCTTGTGCGACGCCGATACCGCGCCGCACCATGATGGTACTGGTATTGTCATCGTTGACATTGATGCGGTATTCACCGGGCTCTTGAATTGAAAAATTCAGATTGGGGGTACTCACTTCGACATTTTCCTTCTCTTGCATGGCACGCACACGCAACACCATCGTGCCTTGAGAAAGTTTAATTTGGATATTGTCGTCGTTTAGATTGATAAAACTGATGCGGGTTTGTTCACTAAGACGTAGCGCATTGGCACCTACTTGCAATTCCGCTCGGCCATTGGCCGAGACGAATACACTGTCACCAGTAGAAATAGGCCGATTGGCGAGTAAGGGCACCCATTCATTGCTACCGGCATCGGCAAAGTTGATATTGCCGTAAGCATAGCCGACACGTGCCACACGTGCGGGCGGCTCATCTTGCGCTAAAACGGTTGGGATAAAACCAAGCGTGGCAATGCTGATCGCCGCGATGCTTAGTAATTTTCTTGTGTGATGTCTCAATGTCATGGTGATGTTCCCGCACATGGTGTGGATTAGAAGTGAATTTAGCTTGAACCCAGATTTTCCATTAGGATTTGTGATGATGATGGATGCACTTTTTGAGACAGTTTTGTTGCGAATGAGGCGTCAATAGCGAGCTATTGACAACGAAGAGCAGCAAAAATGGCCGAAAATGCGCCGTCCGCACACAAATAGCACCGCAGGTGCGCCTAATGGAAATTTGGGTTGAATATAAGCCAAATAGGCGCTGACCTGTTAGCGATTAACGCACGAGGCTTACTTTTGGATGTCACAAAAATTCACAAAGCGATAAAAATAATGGGTTGGTGCATTGGTGCTTGAGTATTTAGTGTCTGGCAGACCGGTGCGAAGAGCGCTGCGTTATCGCACGCATGATGCAAGCAGCTTAATACGAAATCTACTTTGAGCTCAATTAGCAAAGTCTTGATATGGGCTTGCGATCAGAACCCCAAACCTTCCACTAACAAGTCAATCAAAAACCTAGGTTTTTTCACTATCAATTTTCCCCAATAAAGACCACACCATCCCCCCCAATATCAGCAAAGCCGCCACCAGTGCAGCCCATAGCCAATAGCGGTTTTGCGCTTTGTTTTTCGCCAAATCGGCAGCAGCAATTTGGCTTCCACTGCTTGCAGGATGTTCTAATCGCGCTGTTGGTGCCAGGCTAGCAGGTGATACTTCCGCTAGCAGCAATGTCGTTTCATGTAGCTTCATGTTGGGCATCAAGGTCGCTACCTCTAGCGCTGTGCCTTCTTTTGTTTTGGGTGAGAAAACGATGGAATACGGTGCGTCGCCGCGTGCGATGAAGACTAGGCTGCGGGTGAGTGAGCCTAGTGTGATGGTGGGTGGGTTTGTGCCTAGGCTTTTTAAGCCCGCTGGAACTTGTAGTCGGATTTTATTGAAGGCGTAGGCATTGAGGGCGAAGTCCTCCGTGGTGATTTCTCCGTCTGCTTGCTCTAGGCGATAGGCGGTGA
This sequence comes from uncultured Burkholderiaceae bacterium, assembly GCA_964465175.1. GTDB lineage: Bacteria > Pseudomonadota > Gammaproteobacteria > Burkholderiales > Burkholderiaceae_D > Undibacterium. The sequence continues at coordinate 3,976 of CAYXJI010000037.1, forward strand.
TGTCGCCTAGGAAGATTGTTTGTGCTGTCGGTGTTGCGGATAATTGCTTTTGATGGCGCAAGACATACAGCGGATTGCGGAAGTGGTGATGGACTTTTGTTGGTGAAATTGTCGGCGGTAATTCACCAAAAATCGCGACTCTTGCCAAAGTATTTTTCTCTGCTAAATGCAGGCGTAGACTGTCGATAGGCGTGTGGGCTGGGACAGCATATTCACAGGAAAGGGCGTCGCATTGGCTGGCTTTTATGGGGGCCGTCCATTGCATTTTGGGCGCGATGCTTGCTTGTTCTTGGGTATCGATCTCTAGCGATAAAATAGGTGGAGCAGCTTGGGCTGCGGGTAGCCAAGTTAAACGTAAATACTTCGCGTAGCTATGGTGGAGATTGATGCTTAACTTTTGTATCTGTTCATTTTGGTGCTGTAGTTGGACGAGTTTTTCCATGTTGCTTAGCGATGTCCAGTGGGTGAAATCCTCACTGGCTTCTATGCGTAGTGGTGCAATGCCTTGAAAATCTTTGTCGATGCGTACTCTTGCTTGGATGTAGCGGCTTTGGGAATTTAATTTGCTGGCATCGATGATCCATGCGCTGATCGTGCGCATGTTTTTTTCTGTTGTTAAGGGCTGCGTTTGCGCCACCAAACTACCATCGCTTTGCCTCGAAATCTTGATGGCGGATTGATCGTTTTCGGCATGGCTCAATACTGGAAAAATCGGGAGTGTGTGGCTAGCTAATTTGACGGTCTCTTCGGTTTGATCTAGCCACGCATAGTTTAAAAAATCACCTTTCGCATTGCGTAGTTTGAGATCCGATAAGTGGCTGTCCGCGCTCAGTGGATACAGCGCTATCGGTATCTGCAACGCGAAGTACGGCGAGGTCTTGTTGTCGTTGGCGGGTAGTTGAATGGGCGTGCCATTCACCGGCGTGACTGCTTGCGCGAGTATTGGCGCGCTACTGAATAGCGTACCGCAGGTTAACAACAAGATTGCAGGATAGCGTTTAAACATGATTACTTCCTTCTGTAATGCTGTCGCTTGCGCCATCGTGGTCGAGTTTGGCCTTGGTCGGCACGGGGGCAAAATAGCCGACGATCAAGAAGGCCGTACCCACGGCGATAAACGACACGATACGATACAAGCCGCCGCGATCCGCGAGTTCGATCACAAACAATTTAACGACCACGACGCCCAGCAATACGACGCCGCAAATCCAAATCGAGCGCGAGGTGCGGCGATTGCCAAACAACATCAACGTCACACCGCACAGCGCCCACGCAATCGAGACTGCGGCTTGTGCTAAGCGCGAGTCGAATAAAACGTCAAAGTCCCAAGCTATCGCGCCGTAATGATGTACGGAACGCAGCACCATGCCCGTCAATAAAGCAAAACTCGTCAAGCCCAGTATTGCCCATGTTGGTGTGCGTGCTAATTTCACCTTGGCATCCATCGGTAATGCCTGCCACCAGCCATACAGACCGAGTAATACCATCCACTGCGCCAGCTCCAGTGGATTGACGACCGGCAGATAAGGCAAGGGAGCGGAATTGCCCGATGAAAGTAGATTGCTGAGCCAGCACCAGAGCAAGAGATACAGCGCAATTGGGGTGCAGGCGGCTTGTAAATAAGTCGTTCGGTGCGCATTCATAGGCCAGCGCGAGGCGAGCCATGGTCGTCCCACACCAACCAATGCTAAGGCGGGTGCAATTATCCATGCCAATAAACCCCAACTGGAATTCGGTTCACTCAGTAGGCTGAGTTGACCACGTAATTCGGATGAAATAACGAACAGAGCGAGCCAGAGTCCCAGTACGTGTAAGCCAGCCAAAAGAAGCGGGTGTTGCTTATAATGTGCTTCTTGTTGCTTGAGCGCGAACCAGTGCCAGATCAAAGCACAAGGCCATGCCAAGAATCCCCAAGCGCTGGAAGGCAAATAGATCGCTGCATTGCCGCTCGCGCCTAGTGCAGCCGCGTAGATAAATAAACCTAGACTGACTGCACTCAGCATTCCCATAGGGTGCCATGTGCGCCATTTTGCCAATAACAATAAAAGCGCTGAAGTTGCAATCGCGATGGCGATATCCGCGCTAGGAATGGCGGCGCTGATCTGCCATAGGGTGAAAGCGGAGGCGACTTCTCCCAGCCACGCCATTAGCCACCAAGCTAAACCCCATAGTACGGGCAGCCACAGCATGACAGGCTGATTGCACCACGGATTTAACCACGCGCGGTAAGTGCTGGTTGCGGACAGTGAATTTGGCGTCGATAATTCACGCAAAGCATTTTGCATGCGTTGTGCTTCAGCACGTAGTTGATCGGCACTCCACCATCCCGCCACGGCCAAAGATAGCGCAGCGAAAAAGCCTAAATTCGCAAATGGCTCGGCACTATAGTGGTGGCGATGTGCCAGGAACAGCACTGCCGACCAGCCTTGTATGAATAAGGCAAAACACGCCAGCGGTCCATGTGACATCGTCAATGCCCCGAGCAAAATCAAGCTCGCAGTCAATGGCCAAACTGCGGCCGCTTGCGGCAAGCTCAAGCCAAATAACATGGCGATATGGATTAAGCTAAACGCACTGATTAACGCGACACTATTGAACACTGACCACGCTGGGGGTATGCCTTTGGCTTGTGCATCCTGTTTGTGTCTGAGCATGTGGCGTCCTGCATTGGCGAGTATCGCCAAGGCGATCACCAGCGCAGACAGCATGCCGCGCCAGCCATCTTGTAAAAAGCTCTGCGCTGCTGCGCTGGCATTGGTATTCACCTGCAAGCAGAACATAAAGCTGATGAGCGACAAGGCTTGAATGGCGGCGGCAATCGGGCGTAGCGATGGTAACTGACGACGCAATCCTTGATCGGACACGAGCAGTGCAAACACCGCGCAAGTCGCGGCGGCAAAAGTCGGGCGTAGCAAAAGCCACGGCAAAATATTGAAGGCGGCTATCCCCAACCAAGGCAAGGCCGCAGCACACTTAGGCTCCCAGCGCGCCAAGTCGTTTTGTGGTCGACGTAAATGCAATACCCACATACTGAGCGCACTCAAGCCTAACAAGACCGGACCGAGTAAAGCGCCATCGAGTAGCGGCTGCTCAGGGAGCGAATTAATACTGATGGCGTTGAGTAATTTTACGGTAGCACCGACCATCACGACATAGGCAAAAGCGCGCGCATAGGGTCGGCCTTGGCGCGTTCCCAGCCAATACATGCCCGCCCCTTCGACCGCCCATGCCGCACTAGTCCACGTGCCTTCCAAACCCAAAGGAATCGCGAGTGTCGCAAAGATGGCGGCGACGATCACATAGGCTTCCGCCAACAAAGCCATGCCTTGCTTTTCTTTGGAAAAAATAATCCGTGCCAAAACCAAATAGAAAAAGGCAATCGCCAAAGCCGAAAACGCCGCGCCAAATTCGCTGTGTTTGACCAACATATATTGCAAGCCAAATGCCGTAATCGGATTGCCAAACACCAAGGCACTATCAACCCGCCCGACGATCTTTATGCCTGCTAGCGGATTACCCGCGCCTTGTGCCAAACTCGCCGCATGCCGCGCTTCTAATAAAGTACGACGCGCAAACAGAACGCCTATCACGGCAAACAAAACGAAGAAGAAAATCAAGAACGGCTGGACTAAAGCGTAATCACTGTCGGCATAAAATTTGTTCGCCCAGCCTATCGACAGCGTGAACGTGCCAACAAAGGCGATCACATTTAAGACGCGCCAAGCATTGAACCAAGCGACCAAGAAAATACCCACATCCAATACCGCCAAATACGTGAAGAGGCCGAATGGGCGATTTGCGCCAGTCGAGGTCAGGATCGGTGCGGCAAAGCCTTCCAACGCGGCGATGATCGCCAACACTGGGGCTTTTTGCAAGACCGCCAATGCGGCGCTTAAGACCGATATCGCAAACAAAAAGGCAAAGCCAATTTCTGGTGCGATCAGTGTATGGACTTTGAGCGCAGACAAGATGGTGAGATAAAAAACACCGATAGCCATGCCTTGTAAGCTCAAGCCATAATCACGTCGCTTATGACGCAATGCCCATCCCAGGCCCAATAACAGCATACCAGTGAGTGCCACGCCCACATAACGGAACTCAATCGGCACCGTCACCCGTTCTGCGGCGTAACGCAGCAAAAAGGCCAGTCCAAGAAACAAAATCAAGATACCGACTTTGACCAGAATATTCCCGCCATAAATAAAATCGGCCAGCGGTTGTGGCAAACGCTCGCGCAAGGTTTTGCTTGGAGGCGGAGGCAGTTTTTTTGCGACCGGTTTGACCTGCGGTGCTGCTATGCTCGGTGTGGCGATGCTATAGAAAGTGACGGGTGTAGAGACGGTAACACTGGTTTGTGCTGGCTGCTCGGCCAATGTGAGCGCCGTGTCGGGCGACTTGGGCATTAGCTGGAGTTCGGTTTCAGTTTCCTTGCTGAGTGCTAGCGTTGGTTCGGCATCGCCCAGCGCCGCCTGCATCAGGCTATTTAATTGAGGCTCTGGCTCGATATGCAGATCGGGCGTTTGATTTTTGATTTCGCGCGGTATGGTCGACGTTGCGGTGATTGCTGTTGGCGTGGTAATCGCACCCTGCGCAGCGGCGGTATCTGCGTGCTCGGTGGTGTCGGGATGCGGCGAGAATGTCGCATCCTGCGTATTCGTGGCGGCGCGGTAGTGGCGTAATTCTTCTTCTAACGCCTTGAGTTTTTGTTCTAGCGTCGAAATGGTTTTGCGCAACTCATGCATCGCGGTCGCTGCTTGCTCATGCAGGGTTTGATTGCTTTTACTGAGTGTTTCAAATCGCGAGCCCAAAACGAGTTGGACGATCAAACCAAAGGCGGCACCACATACAACATAAATGAATGCTGAGCCGGGGCTGGCCAAGCCCTGGTGGAGGCGTGCATCGAGCGTGTGGGCGATG
>CAYXJI010000037.1:8902-16845 GCA_964465175.1 uncultured Burkholderiaceae bacterium
GAGCCGGGGCTGGCCAAGCCCAAAGCCAAACCGATTAACGCACCTATCCACCACATAGACTATCCTTTGAAGAAGTCACTAAAATCGACCGATGCATCAACTGAGCATCAACGGAGCATCAGCGGAGCATCAACCGAGTTTCAAAAGAGGCACTGTAATTAGTATTGTTGTTTTTTACAAGAAAAAACAAGGGAGGGGCATGCTGTGATTTCATAAACATCCAAAACTGTGCGCCAGAATGGCTGCGAACTATTGGTGGCGCCCGATGGAAGCGGGCGACATGTGTTGTAAAAAGATCGTGCTTGCACCTTGGTCCGTTGGTGCCGTCAATTTTGTCTGTGGAAAACGTTGACAGTGAGCATCGCCCTTGGCAGAGTGAGTTGCATTGATGCAGCCTCACGCTATTGGTGATTTCTTTGCAAAACCTGATGAAAACAATCTGGCGACAATTCGGCTTGGCGGCTATCGCATGCGCCTTGTGGGGCGCACTTTGCTTAGGGTCATACGCGGCGACCACGTCCGACTTGCGCTTTCAACGATTGTCAGCCCTCGGCGCTGATCAACTATCAACTTTGTCTTTGCTACAAGATCAGCAAGGCTTCATTTGGATAGGCACCAATAACGCGGGCCTGTATCGTTTTAATGGCTATCAGAGCGATAAATATCTAAGTCAAGCGAATGACCCCACTAGCTTGCCACATGACCGTATCTCTGCTTTGTTCGAAGATAAGCAGGGTCGCATTTGGGTAGGGACGCAAAATGGACTGGCGCGCTTTAATCCTGAGACTAATGATTTCACCCGCTTTTTTCCCCTAGAAACTGCGACTGCTGATTCGAAAACTGAGAAAAAGGGTGGTTCGAAAGTTGGGGCAAAAGCTGGGACCGCTAATCAACGCATCATTAAGTCTATCGTGTCCGACGGAAAAACCGGTTTTTGGCTGGCGACGTGGGGTGGTCTACAGCATTTCGAGCCAAGCACCGCGCAGTTTACGCTCTATGTTCACGATGCGGCACAGTCAGATAGTTTGGCCAGTAATGATTTGAATGCGATTGCGGTGGACGCTCGTGGTGGGGTGTGGGCGGCAACTTGGCCAGCCGGAATCGATTATCTAGTGCCAGGGACAGATAGTTTTCGGCATTATCGACTCGATGAGGCTACTGCACCTGATTCAAAATTAAATATTGTACGTTCCCTGTTTTTGGATGCGCAATCCGTGTTGTGGCTGGGAACCGAAAATGGTGTTATGCGTTGGGACAGTCAAACCGATTGGCTAACGCGGCGTCGCGTTGACAGTCCGAATAGCCGTGTGAACGCCATCTATGCTGATAAAGATGCTGGCTTGTGGGCGGCAACGCTTTCTGCCGGCTTATTAAAATGGGACGCCGCACAATCGCGCTTTGTTCAATTCGTCAAGCAGGCGATTGATCCTTACAGTCTACCTTCTGACGATGTGAGGGCGATCTTGCATGACCGTGGAGGTATGCTGTGGGTGGGTACCTTGACCGACGGCATCGCCCTGGCGAATTTGAATAGCACTGGCTTTAAACGCATTATCCCTTTTGATGCCGATGCTCTAAATCCCCATCCGAATAATTCTCTTTTGCGCATCGCAGGCGCACCGCAAGGGCGATTGTGGCTGAGTACTAATAGTGGTGTGGCCTTGTACGACCCGGACGCTAACGTAGTGTTAAAACATTTTCGGGCGGACAAAAAAAGTAAAACGGCACTCAGTAATGATCTCGCTTATAGCCTGCATCAACAAAAGGATGGGCCGCTTTGGGTCGGTACCTCGGTGGGCTTAAATCGTCTCGATTCGCCCGAAGGTGTCTTTCACGTGATTCGCTTTGATAGTATCGCTGATGACTACATCAATACCATTGCCGCTGGTGATGAAGGCATATTGTGGCTGGGAACTGGGAATAGCTTAATTCGCTACGATACCAAGGCCAATACGCACATGAAATATCAAGTTGATGCAGCTAACCCAAATAGCCGCAGCGCGAAAGGAACTACCACGATTTTGCAAGACCAAAAACGGCGTCTTTGGATGGGGGCAGAATGGGTCGGTGGTGGGCTCGATTTACTTGATCTAAGTGAGTTGGAACGATCGCATCAAGGGGTTGAAACAGGCGCCGTCGCGGCGACTAAGTCGCTCACCTCTTCTGCCACATTTCGCCACTTTCGACATAATCCCCATGATCCTCAAAGCCTTAGTGCCGACAATATTTCATCACTACATCAGGATGCCAAAGGACGTATTTGGGTGGGGGCAGTCAATGGTTTAAATGAAATTATTACTGGCGCCGATGGTGCTATTCACTTCCGGCGTTTTGTCGGTGATGATAGCGTAGGCACGGTCAAAATTGTTGCGATTGAAAGTGATCTAGACGGCCAGCTATGGCTCAGCACAGTCAATGGTTTGATTCGCTTCGACCCTGACACAGGCAAGCTTCAGCGTTATTCTGTGAGCGATGGCCTGTCAGATAATTTTTCTGGACCTTCCTACCGAAATCATGATGGCGTATTGTATTTTGGCGGTACCAAGGGTATGACGGCGGTTTATCCTAACTTAGTTAAGACACGCTCGGTCGCGCCACAAATTGCGATTACGGATATTAGCGTCTTCAATCGCTCACTCAAAATAAAATCAACCGCGAGCGCACCGCAGGCCTCGGAAGTCAGTTTGTCCGGCGCGGTATCGGCGCCGAAATTACTTAGTATCATGCGCCAAGAGTCGGTCTTTTCTATCGAATTTGCGGCACTACATTTTACCAACCCGACGCAAAATCGATATGCCTATCGCTTACAGGGCTTTGATCGTGAATGGGTGACTGCGGATGCCGACCATCGCAACGCCACTTACACCAATCTAAATCCCGGTGACTATGTGTTTCAAGTCAAGGCTGCGAATGATCAAGGGATTTGGAGCGAGCAAGTCGCTAGCGTTAACATCATGATCCCTCCAAGGTATTGGCAAACAGACTGGTTTCGCTGGCTATCCCTACTACTAGCGGTGGGATTGCTAGCTGGCTTATATCGACTACGCGTGGGGCATCTAACACGCACTCGGCTTCACTTGGAATCTTTGGTCGCAGCACGTTTGCAAGAACTGCTGGCGCAGCAACAGGTGAATCGCGATAATGCCGAACGCATGCGAGCGATTTTACAAAATGCAGCAGATGCGATTTTGACGACGGATAGCGATTGGACTATAGAGTCATGCAATCGCGCGGGAGGCGCCTTGTTTTCTATGGATGTTGAGGCGATGCAGGGCCTGCCATTTGCTAAATTTTGTGTTGATGATGTCAGCGAGTGCTTAATGCGACTTGTTGCGAGTACAGATTTTTCGATGAAAGGACATAGCGAAACGGAATTGCAATTGCTGCATGCCGATGGTCGTCGCTTTGACGCTGAGCTTTCTTTGAGTGCGTTTGCCGATGCTGGTCAAGCCAAATTTATTTTGATCGTACGCGACATCACCGAGCAAAAGCGAGTGGCGCATATGAAGACGCAATTTGTTTCCACGGTCAGCCATGAGTTACGTACACCGTTGACGGCGATACGGGGTGGACTAGGCTTAATGGTCGGTGGCGTGACCGGCGAATTGCCACCGGCTGCCGCCAAGCTCGGTCAAATTGCGCTCAATAATGCGGAGCGACTAGGCCGCCTGATCAACGATTTGCTGGATATGCAAAAAATTGAAGCGGACATGATGGACTTCAATTTTCAAAGTGTACCCTTGGCGGAATTGATTGACGACGTACTTGAATCGAACCAAGCGTTCGCCCAAAAATTAGGTGTCTATTTGGTGCTGGACGGCGAAGTTCCAAGGCTCGCATTGCGAGTAGATCGTGATCGCTTTGCCCAGGTCATGGCGAATCTGATGTCGAATGCGTGCAAATATTCACCCGAAGGCGGCTTGGTCAAATTACGTCTAACGCAGCTTGAAAACGACTATCTAAAAATAGAAGTTGAAGATCATGGTCCAGGTATAGCAGTGAATTTTTATGATCGTATTTTTCAAAAATTCTCGCAGGCAGATGCCTCCGATACACGCGCCAAAGATGGCACTGGACTGGGTTTAACGATTGCCAAAGAGCTGGTCGAAAAAATGGAGGGCAAGATAGGTTTCTATGACAATCCTGTGGGCGGTGCGATATTTTTCATCGAGCTGCCTGCGTTTTCACTTTAGGTGTTGGCGTTAATCAGGACTGAGTTGCCTATCTTCTAAGAGCTCGAAGCGAAGTCCCTTAGTGCATGATGTCGTGAAATAGAAGGGCGGGTTCAAGCTGCGCCGCCAAGAGCATGAACACTTGTGCAGCGCGGCTGGTAGCCTCCCAACGAATCGTGGTTACTACCGTAGTTAGTGCGTTCCGTACATCAAGAAACTAAACTAACTGTACAGAGCTCGTCACTTGAATTCACTCACGAACTTGTATCACAATCTTGCCACGCGTTCTGCCGTCATAGTTTTTGCGTGTGCGGCAGCGATATCCTAATCTTCTGCAGTATGGTACCTCGCAAACGCACGAAGACTTGCGCAAGCAACGCGGTTTACAGATTTTATTGTCGAGCACGGGGCGGCCATTTCCTTGGGTTCAATACGTTGTTTGTCCGTGACGGTACGCGCCTTCGTTGATTTCGTCATACAAGAAATTGCTCTCGATGCGATTGCTAACAGCTCTTAGCAAAAGCGGCTCACTAGCTTGAAAAATGGATTATCGTCCACACTCTGATATAGCAACATGAAAAGATCATTCCAAAGGAAATAATAATGGCAATCTGGAAAGCAGACTTGAGTAACGAACTAGGCCAAATTGAAAACGCCATGGTGCGTGTGTCTGAAAATACCGTAAAGCCCATGCTCAATGAATCCATCGCGATGGCCAGTGCGCATCTTGATCAAGTGGTGGATAGAGCCAGTAGCAGTTTGAATCAGGTGGTCGCCAACGCAGGCAAGCAGCTCAATGAAAGTATAGACCGTCTATCCTCCGAGGTGCACAGTCACCGCTCCATCACCAAAGACGACATTAAGGAATTAATCGAATTCGCCACAGCGCAAATGGGTGACATGCTGGATCAACGCATCTCGGCATTGAAAGAGGAAACCTCAAACCTGATTAATGACAAAACACAGATGCTGCGGCAAGAATTAGAATACGCCGCCATCCGTAGTCGCAAAACCATGTACACCAATGCCGCGATTTCGATAGGCGCTGCGCTGTGTATGGCGGTGGTCGGTTTCTTTTATAAGAAAATGTCGCTAGATCAAATCGATTTACTTTCCGTTTTTCGGATTGCCCTGTTATCGCTGTCGGTAGGCTCGGGGATCGCGAGTGTGCTGAAGATCATCCAACATTGGCGCAGTATGAGCGAGGCCAAGAAAAATACCACGACCGTGGTCATTAGTTACCTCGGTGTGTTGCGTCCGAATGGGGCATTCGGCTTATTTGTTCTGAGTCTGATTTTGTTACTAGGCTGGGGCGGCTTATTGCATCTGCCTAAATTTTTGCATCTCGGGTCTTGAGGGCTGAGGCTGCGTTGACGAATTCGCGCGGAGAACTGTAAAGGGCCAAGTACCAAGGCTAATCACGGTCATTTACAAGTACTTGGTTCGACTACTTGACGACTGGGGGCTAATGGGTGACCCCGCAATGCTTTCACATTTGCATATGAATTACTTTCGTTACCTCGCCTAGCTGGTGGAGATCAACTTTCCAACGACCTTTTTCATTGGAAAAAGTGAATTGACGCTGTATTGACCGATCATCGTAAAAATAGCCATCACCTAAATTATTTAGGCGCACCCAAGGTAGACCTCGAAATGACATCCACAGCCATTTATTTTGACGACTTTCAAAAGTAAATTCGCCAAAATGTTTTTTCCCGATTAATTTAGGAAGTGAGTTTTTTGTTGAAGAATCATTTTCTATAGGCACTGTTCTGCGCAGCCATTGCAGATCACTTTTTTCTTGAGGATGGGTTTCTTTTTTTAGTAAGTGGTTGATGGCGTGAAGATACGCGACTGCTGGTGCGTTCTCTGCGGTGGTTAAAATGTCAGGTTGAATTCCTAGTCCTTCTTTGTACATGGCATTATCAGCAGCATTGACAATTTCAATCCGTGGCATTCTGACGTAAAACTGATCATCAATAACCACGGGATCGAACGCGCGTCCTCCGCCATAGGTTCGCTCACCAATGATGGTTGCTTGACGAAAGGCCCGGAGGTGGTAAGTGACGTGTTCAGCCAGACTAAACGTCGTTCCACTCGTCAGAATATAAATGGGCTTATCGAAATGGCGAGCTCCCTGCACGTTACCGATGGTATAGAGTTTTTTCTCTTCATCTTTCCAGCGCGTATATTGCGTTGCAAAATGTACTGGCTCTGGGCCAAGGAAATAGGAGAGAAAGAGTGGAAGGATTTTGCTATTGCCACCGCCATTGCGGCGAAGGTCAATAATGATCACTTTTGCGCCCGAAAGTAAATTCATAGCGCCAGCAAAAATTTCCTTACTTTCTTCTAAATGACCATCAAAGTAGTGCATTTCGAGAAAACCAATATAGCCATTTTTTAGCTCTACCTTTTTTATTCCAAAATTCTCAAGACGTGACTCCTGTAATTGATTTGCCCGGTTCTTCTCATCATTGACTTTCGCACTTTCAGAATGTGATGATTGTGCTCTCGCTTGATATCGTTTTACAGCGACCGGATCACAAACCATACCGATGTGATTGTCACCAGAGAGTCTCCTTAAATCTTCGGTTAGTTTGGTTTCAAGTATTTTGGCTTGCTGTATGTGTTTGTATTTACCTGCCTTGACATCTGCCATCAAGGTAGCGGCAACATCTTCTGCGATCGACTTATTTGCGAATTGTTCCTTGATTACATGGGCAAGCTTCAAAACGACATTCTCGCTATCGACTAACTTGCCTTCCTGATTTACACAGGCATCGCTAGCCGTGGAAAATGCAAAGATAAGAAATGTCGCGCTAACAAATTTCCAAATAACAGTCATTTTTTTACTCTTCAGAAAAGATGCGTTGATAAATTGTCCGTTCGACGAAGGCGAGCTTTGCACGTTTTAGTAGCTCTAAAAAATCAACTTCAAGTTCTTGGTTTAGTTCTACGAACACCGCTTCGGCCTTTTCAAGATAGTCGCAAAGTTTAGTGAACTGCCGTTTTCCAGAACGGGTAAGGCTGTACACAGTTCTTCTTTTGTCTTGAGAATCTTTGTTAGCTTCAATAATGTCCAGGTCAATCAGCGTCTTAACACGTTGTGATGTGAGTTGATGGGAGATCTCCAAAGCCCGGGCTATTTCAACCAGTGAAGCTTCTTTTACGGTACCGATGTGATGCACAGTGGAGGAGGTGATCACTGGAAAATGAATGTCCAGTTTTTTGTAGACAGACTCCGCTTGTTTCTCGATGAGAAAAGCAAAGTCAAGCGCAGCCTTCGGTGTAAAAGCATAATTTTCTTTAAGTGATTTCAGATAATCGTTCATTTTGGTTTTCTCAAGATTGTGACTGTCAAATTTAACAGCAACATATTGCGCAATATATTGCATAAATTATTTGATGTCAATTCTTTGGAAGAGCAAGCAGGGAATTAAGGTGTGCGTTTAATCAAGATTTTCTAATGGAGCCTGTCCGCCGGGATTATGGCGCGTGCGCCGCGAGAGGGTCACCCAAGCGGTAGGGCTGTTACAAAGTGATGGATTGATCTCAGCCAGACACGGCCATATTCATGTACTAAACAAGCCAGCCATGGAGGCGCGTGTCTGTGAATATTATGAAGTGGTGCGTAAAGAATACGAACGTTTGCTGCCGCCTGTTCTTGATGCGGATGCGGCGGAGTTATAGTCGTAATTGTTTTGGGTGTTATAGAGTTAGGGAAACGCAGATTTATTCCTAAATCTTGCGAACGATACTCGAACGCAAAAG
>CAYXJI010000038.1:0-3608 GCA_964465175.1 uncultured Burkholderiaceae bacterium
AACGATATCAGCTTCGTCGAAGACGATTGGGAAAATCCAACACTAGGCGCGTGGGGACTAGGCTGGGAAGTCTGGTTGAACGGCATGGAAGTGACACAATTCACTTACTTCCAACAAGTTGGTGGCATCGATTGCAAACCGATTCTTGGCGAAATCACCTACGGTATCGAACGTCTAGCCATGTATTTGCAAGGCGTAGAAAACGTCTACGATTTGGTGTGGACTGAGCGCGAAGAAAACGGCAAGACGGTACGCTTGTCTTATGGCGATGTGTTCCATCAAAACGAAGTCGAGCAATCGACTTTTAACTTTGAATATTCCAACACGGATTTCTTGTTTTCTTTGTTCACCAACTACGAATCTGAAGCCAAGCGTTTATTGGAAATTACCGAAGCAGAATCAGAAAAATCCTTGGCTTTGCCCGCCTACGAAATGATTCTAAAAGCAGCACATACTTTTAACTTACTCGATGCGCGTGGCGCGATCTCGGTGACTGAACGTGCTGCGTATATCGGTCGTATCCGCAATCTGTCACGTGCTGTTGCGGCTGCGTACTACGCGTCCCGCGAAAAATTGGGCTTCCCTATGTGTGCTGCGGATGACAAGCATAAACCTGCAACAGCAACAGCAGCCGTTTAAGCCAAAATAAAAGAACAGAATTGAGATAGAAATGAATCAAACACTTTTACTAGAATTATTTACAGAAGAGCTACCACCCAAGGCGCTTGCTAAACTCGGTGAAGCTTTCGCCGCAGGCATCGTTAATGGTCTGAAGTCACGTGACTTGTTGGAAGCAGATTTCGTCGCCACCAGCTTTGCTTCACCGCGTCGTTTGGCGGTGAGTATCAGCAAAGTACGTGCGACCTCGCCCGATAAAGCGATGCGCGAAAAAGTACTGCCGGTTTCTGTCGCGATGGATGCTGCGGGGAATGCCACGCCGCCTTTAGCGAAAAAATTGGCCGCACTCGGCTTTCCGCATTTACAAATCGCCGACTTAGAGCGCGCTGTTGACGGCAAGGCCGAAAGCTTTTTCTACAGCTACACCGCACCTGGCACGGCGTTGGCGGGCAGCTTGCAATTGGCGTTGGAAGAATCCATTAGCAAACTCCCGATTCCTAAAGTCATGAGCTACCAACGCCCTGATGGCGAGACCGTCCATTTTGTGCGCCCTGTACACAGCGTGATCGCCCTGCACGGCGCCGACATTATTCCTCTGGCGGCATTAGGTTTAAACGCTGGTCGCGTCACGCAAGGACATCGTTTCTTATCTGCGGGTGAGGTCGTCATTGCTCATGCGGATCAGTACGGCGCAGCCTTGGCCGAACAAGGTAAAGTCATCGCCAACGTCACAGAACGCAAAGAAAAAATCCGCGCGGCATTAGAGGCCAAAGCCAATGGCGATCAAGTTCTTATGCCCGAATCCCTGCTAGACGAAGTCGCCGCTTTAGTGGAATGGCCAGTCGTCTACGAATGCCATTTTGAAGAAGAATTTTTGGCAGTGCCGCAAGAGTGTCTGATTCTGACCATGCAAACTAATCAGAAATATTTTGCAGTGACTGACGCTGCGGGTAAATTGCGCTCACGCTTTTTGATCGTTTCTAATTTAGCGACGGACACACCAGAACACATCATTCAAGGCAATGAGCGCGTCGTGCGTCCACGTTTGTCGGACGCAAAATTCTTCTTTGAACAAGATAAGAAAAAAACCTTGGCGGATCGTTTGCCGCAGTTGGCGAATGTGGTTTATCACAACAAGCTAGGCAGCCAAGCTGAACGCACACAACGTGTCAGAGCACTAGCCGGTCATATCGCACAATTGCTGGGTGCGGACGTGACATTAGCAGAACGCGGCGCGCTGTTAGCAAAGGCCGATTTATTGACCGATATGGTCGGTGAATTCCCAGAGCTGCAAGGCATCATGGGCACGTACTATGCCAAGCACGATGGCGAACACGACGAGGTCGCCGCCGCGGCTTCCGAGCATTATCAACCACGCTTTGCGGGTGATGCATTGCCAGCGACTGCAACCGGTACCGCCGTCGCATTGGCTGACAAACTCGAAACCCTAGTCGGCATCTGGGGCATAGGTTTACAACCAACCGGTGACAAAGACCCGTTCGCTTTGCGTCGTCATGCCTTGGGTATTTTGCGCATGTTGGTCGAAAAGCGTTTAGCCATTTCGCTCGATGCCTTGGTATCGGCAGCGGTCGCTTTGTTCGCTGGCAATGCCAATTTCAAAGACCCTAGCACCGACGTGCTCAGTTTCTTATTTGATCGCTTGCGCGGCCAATTGCGCGAACGTGGTTTTTCGCAAAGTGAAGTCGAAGCCGTAGTCGCACAAAACCCCGATACACTCAACAACATCGTTGAGCGTTTGCAAGCGGTACAAAGTTTTGCCGCCTTGCCAGAATCGACCTCATTAGCGGCAGCCAACAAACGCATCACCAACATCTTGAAAAAAGCCGAAGGCACGCCGGGTGCAATCGACCCAGCACTGTTACAAGAAGCTGCTGAACAAGCGCTGTATAAAGCCATGAGCGACGTTAAACCTGCCGTTGATGCCGCGTATGCTGCTGGTGACTTTACTGGTGCATTAAAAACTTTGGCAGCTTTACGTGAAGGTGTTGACGCTTTCTTCAATGACGTTATGGTGAATGCTGAAGATCTAGCCCTACGCAATAACCGTTTGGCTTTGCTGGCGTCTTTGCATGGCATGTTGAATCAAGTTGCAGATATTTCGAAGTTAGCGGCGTAGTTTTTTAAGTTCGCTCTCCCGCAAGCGGGAGCGAGTAGGGTGAGGGTGTTTCAGCACCCGCCCTACTTTTTCTTGCTTTCGGTGAAAAAAATGGCACAGACAGATCGTAAAGCAAGAGCTGCGATGGGTGCGACCACTATCCTACTCGCTATTACCACCGTGATCAGCTTAATGGCGAACGGTTTCGCGTTGACGAGCTTATTGTTGATTGGATTTACCCTATTAGCATTTTTTCTGACTATCACCACACCAAAACAGCTACAAGATTTTATGGATACTTTGCTGGATTAATCAATAGCGAATCAATATGACACCCACCACCAAACTCATCATCCTAGACCGCGACGGCGTGATTAATCATGACTCCGATGCATTCATCAAATCACCGGATGAATGGCAGGTCATTCCTGGGTCTGCGCAGGCGATTGCGCGTTTAAATCAAGCTGGTTATACGGTGGTAGTGGCGACCAATCAATCGGGGGTGGCGCGTAAGCTTTTTCCGATGACGACTTTAAATGCGATCCATCAAAAAATGCATGCGACAGTCGAGCAAGTCGGTGGTTTGATTGATGCCGTATTTTTCTGCCCGCACAGTGCCGACGATAATTGTGATTGTCGCAAACCTAAGCCTGGTATGTTGCAAGAAATCGCGACGCGCTACAATGTCTCGCTGAAAGGCGTACACTGCGTCGGCGATTCTTTACGTGATTTGCAGTCGGGATTTGTGCTTGGTTGCATTCCCAATTTGGTGCTGACAGGTAAAGGTCAAGGGGCTATGGATAAAGGTGGTTTGCCACCGGGAACGCAAATTCATTCCGATCTTGCGGCCATGGTGGATGCACTGCTCAACCAT
>CAYXJI010000038.1:3618-16592 GCA_964465175.1 uncultured Burkholderiaceae bacterium
ATTTAATTCAGGACACGCAATGTATTCAGCTTTTTGTTTTATCCGCTCTTTAATTTTTGCTTTGGTGATGATCGTCGCGACCGTGATTTGGGCACCGATCTGTTTCTTGTTCGCGCCACTTCCGTATAACCAACGCTATTGGGCAACCGCGCGCTGGAATGTCTTCATCATCTGGGCCGCAAAAGTCATTTGCGGCATCCGTTATCAAACCCGTGGCTATGAAAATTTCCCTGATGGTCCGGTCATTGTTTTATCCAAACATCAATCTGCTTGGGAAACGATATTCTTGTTAATGTCGACGCCGCGCCCACTGGTGTTTGTCTTTAAAAAATCCATCACCTATATCCCCTTCTTTGGCTGGGCGATTTCTTTGATGAAGATGATTCCCATTGATCGCAGCAAAGGTAAAGACGCGTTTGCGCAAGTCGTAACCATCGGTCGCGAACGTCTAGCAGATGGACAATGGGTCATCATGTTCCCCGAAGGCACACGTATTCCCGTCGGGCAAAAAGGTAACTACAAAGGCGGTGGAACGCGTCTCGCCATCGAAACGAATACGCCCGTGATTCCTATCGCCTTAAATTCAGGCGAATGCTGGCCTAAGAATTCTTTCATCAAACGCCCCGGCGTGATCACGGTGTCAGTCGGCAAGCCGATCGCGCCAGAGAATATGAATGCATCCGAATTAATGACCAAAGTCGAAGAATGGATAGAAGCAGAAATGCGCGTGATCTCGCCGCAAGTGTATAAATAAGCGCATCAGTAAGTATCAAAAAAAAGCGTCACCATGCGTGATCAAGGGTTTTAGGAAAGCGACAGATGCCCGCAGCAAAATCTTCACAAGCCGCACTCATACAAAGCTTGCAACGCGCATTGCAATTAGACTTTTTTAACGAGCTATTTAGTAATCCGACACCGGTCGCAGAACCTAGCACCAAGCCAGTACCGCCCTCAGCAAGACCAAGCTCCCCCAACAGTGACGCGGGGGAGCATCCTAGCGGCGTACGCAAACGTCAAATCCTGATTCAAGATCAAGTACTCGAATACGAATTGCGCCGCTCCAAACGCCGCAGCATCGGTTTTTTAATTGGCGACGATGGCTTGCGCATGACGGCACCACGCTGGGTCACCATCGCCGATATCGAACGCGCCATCCTTGAAAAGCAAACTTGGATCATTAATAAATTAGCTGAAAAACGCGAGCGTGTCGCCCAGCGCACGCAAACAAGTATGCGCTGGGAAGATGGTGCACGCCTGCCCTATCTCGGGCGCGACCTGAGTTTAAAAATCGTCCGAGATAGCCGTATATCATTACAGCACGATGCTGAGCTAGCGACACTGACGATTACCTTGCTACCAGAATATAGCGAACAAGAACTCAAAGACCGCGTAAAAAGCTGGTTGCAACAAGAAGCCAAGCGCCTCTTTCAGCAACGCATGCCGATTTTTGCGCAGCGCTTAGGCGTCACGTATCACTCCCTGAGTTTGTCATCGGCTGGCACACGTTGGGGCTCTTGCACTTCGCAAGGAAAAATACGTTTGAATTGGCGCTTGATTCACTTTTCACCCGATATTATCGATTATGTCGTGGCGCACGAGTTATCGCATTTACGGGAGATGAATCATAGCCCTGCATTCTGGGCGACGGTGGCTTCAATTTATCCTGAATACGCGTCTGCCAAGCAAAAATTACGGCAACAAGCTACAGCGGATTTACCGGTTTTCTAATGGCACAAAAAAAACTGCTTTTCCACTGAACCAGTACAATACGATTTTATTTTTTCGAGGACATCATGCGCTTTCTCCACACCATGCTACGCGTCGGCAATCTGCAACGCGCTATCGCTTTTTACACCGAAGTATTGGGCATGAAATTACTACGCACTTCCGACAATCCAGAATACGAGTACACACTGGCCTTCCTAGGTTTTGGCAGCAATCCTGAACATGCGGAATTGGAATTGACTTACAACTACGGCGTTGAAGCCTACGAGATGGGTACGGCCTACGGCCATATCGCGATCTCAGTACCCGATGCCGCAGCAGCCTGCGCGGCAGTCAAAGCGCGCGGTGGCAATGTCACGCGTGAAGCAGGTCCAGTCAAAGGTGGTAAAACGGTAATCGCATTTGTGCAAGACCCGGACGGCTATAAAGTCGAATTAATCGAGCGTGAATTTGATACGCCAGTGACACTGTGAAAGTTTCGTCAGAATCGGCGATCAAATAAAGATCGCCGACTTTTTTGTGTCGCAAGAAACTATTCCGGCATCATCTACAACACAGATCACATCATTTTCACTAACCAATCAAAGGCAGTGTTCACTGAGTTGGACAAGACTTGATCCATGTCTAAACCCATCACATTCTGCCTATGTGACTGAAAAAAATCTGAGCGTATTTCAAACCCAATCACAACAAAGCCAACTGAAAATTCATATTTCCCAGAAAGCGCCCACAGCAAAAGCTGTTCGCGTGCAACACGGCATAATTGGATAATGACGAGGAGATGTACGAAGAGTGTCGCGATATAGCTCGCGACCATAGAGACTATAGGGAGTTTTTCCATGGCAATTAGTGAGCAGAATATGCGAGGCGGCCCGACCATCGCTATACCTGCCACACTCGAATGAATGGGCACCCGTAGCTATTTTAACTTGTGTTGATTTAAGTAAGCAATCGAAATCGGCGCATTAAACCGCGATTTTCCACGGTGTTGTATGCACTTAAAAACAGGCTATTCAACCTAAATTTGCTGTTGAATAGCGAATCGAGCTTACCGCGTTCTGACTTCACTTCGTCACAAATTCGTGACAAAGAAGCGACTCAATTATTCCCGTAACGCCGAAAATAAGAAATCAATCCACGCGTGGAATCGTCGAGTTGAGCGTCGTAGGCTTGATCGCCGGTTAAAGCAGGTAACAGGCTATTGGCTAGTTGTTTGCCTAGCTCCACGCCCCATTGATCAAAAGAATTTACGCCCCAGACCACGCCTTGCACAAATACTTTATGCTCATACAGCGCGAGTAGCATGCCGAGTTGAAATGGGTCTAGGCTAGGCATCAAGATCGTGGTCGATGGCTGATTGCCGGCGAAGACTTTATGCGGCAATAATTTGGCGATCTCAGCTTCTTGCAAACCAGCAGCGGCCAATTCTATGCGTGCTTGTTGTTCGGTTTTGCCAAACGCTAAAGCCGAGCTTTGTGCCAGACAGTTGGCTAACAGAGGTGCCTGATGTCCGGGCAATGGATAATCACTGCTCGCTGCAACCACGAAATCACAGGGAATGAGCCAGCCGCCTTGATGCAATAATTGGAAGAAGGCGTGCTGGCCATTGACGCCAATTTCACCCCAGACAATCGGATTAGCACGGCAACTTAAAGGCGCGCCATCACGTCCTACCGTTTTGCCGTTTGATTCCATTTCTAGTTGTTGTAAGAAGCCGGGCAAATGCCGCATCGATTCGTTATACGGCAATACCGCCGTGGTTTCCGCACCGAGAAAATTGGTGTTCCAGATCGACATCAAGGCCAACAAGACCGGTAAATTTTTATCTAGCGATGCGCTGCAAAAATGTTTGTCCATGGTTTCAGCGCCTTCTAACAAGCGTTCAAAACCACGCATGCCAATCGCTAACGCGACCGACAATCCAACTGCTGACCACAAAGAATAGCGTCCGCCTACCCAGTCCCAAATTTGTAAAATATTCGCATCAGGGATACCAAATTCGTTGGCTTTACTCGGATTAGAAGTAACCGCAATAAAATGCTTGGCAATCGCCCATTCTTCCATCGCGGCTGCCAACAACCATGTCCGCGCCGTATGTGCGTTGATACTGGTTTCTTGTGTGGTGAAAGTTTTGGAGGCGACGATAAACAAGGTCGTATGCGGATCGAGTTTTTCTAGTAAAGGTGCCAAATGCGCACTGTCTAGATTCGACACATAATAGAAATTCAAACTCGGATGCTGTAAGGCCGACAAAGCGCGCGTCGCCAATTTGGGACCTAGATCAGAGCCGCCAATACCGACATTCACAATATTCTGTATCGCATCACCTTTAAAGCCACGCCACAAGCCACTGCGCACACGTTCGACGATATCGCGCATTTGTTTGCGGACTGCGTGGACTTCGGGCATCACGTCATTTTCTGTGCTTGGGAAAGGCGTGAAATCGGTGTGACGTAAGGCGGTATGCAAGACGGCGCGGTCTTCGCTGAAATTAATTTTTTCACCGGCGAACATACGATCCCGCCAATTTTCGACTTCTGCATGACGTGCTAGCGCGACTAAATCTATCATCGCCGCAGCATCAATTCTTTGCTTAGAATAATCAACCAGCAAACCATCTAACTCTAAAGAAAAATGGCTAAAGCGCTGCGCGTCATCGGCAAATAAATCGCGCAAATGTTGATCTTGCAAGCGCGCTTTGTGTCCCAATAAAGCGTGCCATTCTGGTGTATTGGTGAGATTCATAGCATCGAATTTTTTCAATTAGGCGGGCAATAAATTCGCGAGGGCGACGTACTGTTCTAGTGGGATGGTTTCGGCGCGCAGTTGCGGATCGATACCAACGTCCATTAATTGTTGTTCGGTGAATAGACCCGCGACGCAATTGCGTATGGTTTTACGACGTTGTGAAAACGACTTGGTGACGACTTGTTCTAAGTTCTGCAATTTGCACGCTAATTTTTCTTTTTTTGGAATCATGCGCACAATCGCAGAATCGACGCGCGGTGGCGGATCGAAGGCGGTGGGCGGTACGATAAAGAGCAATTCCATGTGATAGCGCCATTGCAGCATCACTGATAGACGGCCGTATTCTTTCCCCCCGGGTTCCGCCACCATGCGCTCGACGACTTCTTTTTGCAGCATGAAATGTTGGTCCTCGACTTGCTCGGCGTAGTCGGCCAAATGAAATAGCAAAGGACTAGAAATATTGTAAGGAAGATTGCCAACGATACGCAACTTCTTACCCTCATTCACGGGAATCGAGGCAAAATCAAATTGCAGAGCATCACCTTCGTGAATGATCAATTTGTTTTGATCAAAACTTTTTTTCAAGCGCGCCACCAAATCGCGATCTAGCTCGACCACGTGCAATTGATCTAAGCCGTCGAGCAATAAGCGTGTCATGGCGGCCAAGCCCGGGCCGATCTCGACCATGCTTTCGCCGCGCTGAGGATGGATGACAGTGATGATGTCATTTAAGACTTGTTGATCAGTGAGAAAATTTTGACCAAAGCGTTTACGGGCGATGTGTTTCATAGGATTTATATTTTTTGCGATGTTAGGTGCCGCTTAAATCGACACGTCGGCGATCTACTAATTGAGCTACTGAATGAGTTGCTGAATGCTGACTTATTGATGACGCATTGCTGACTTATTGATGACTTGCTGCGGGATCACGACTTGCATGTTGGCGTGCGACCATTTCTGCCGCGATACGAATCGCTACCTTCCTGCTACTGGCATCGGCCAAGCCTGTGCCTAATTTCGCTAAATCCAAGGCTGTGCCATGATCGACCGAAGTTCGGATCAAAGGTAAGCCTAAAGTAATATTCACACCCAAACCGAAGCTCGCATGTTTTAACACGGACAAGCCTTGATCGTGATACATGGCGAGCACGCAATCGGCGTCTTTCAAATATTTTTGCTGAAATAGCGTGTCGGCCGGAAAAGCGCCATGCACATCCATGCCACAACTACGCGCATGCAAAATGACAGGGTTAATGACGTCGATTTCTTCGCGCCCAAGATAGCCATTCTCACCCGCATGGGGATTCAAACCAGTGACATAGATTCTAGGCTGGGGAATACCAAACTTCTCTTGCAAGTCACTGTGAATAATTTGCAAGCTACGGAGCAAATCGTCAAATTTAATCGCATCCGGCACGTCGCGCAGAGGTAAATGCGTAGTGGCTAATGCAACGCGTAAGGCCTGTGGTAAATGCGCCGATGCTTCGCAAGCTAGCATCATCACCACTTGCGGCGTCTTGGTTTGTTGCGCCAGATATTCCGTGTGCCCAGTGAATGCGACCCCAGCATCATTGATCGTACTTTTTTGTAGGGGAGCGGTGACCATGGCATCACACCAGCCCTGTTGTATGCATTCTATCGCTAGGTCTAAGGTCGCCAGCACTGCACGGCCGTTACGCGGATCGAGATGTCCAGCCACAACATGGGCGGATAAAGGACAGTCAATGACCGTGATTTGGTCTTTGCCACAACCGGGCAAACCATTATTACGCAAGGCTTGCAGTGAGATCGCCATGAGTCGGATATTCTTATCCAAGTCATGTGCCAACATGGCGAGATAGGCGGCATCACCGATCAAAATCGGGCGCACCTGTGCACGCAATTCCCAAGCCGCCAGCAAAGATATTTCTGGGCCTATGCCAGCAGGCTCACCCACAGTAATAGCAATGACAGGTAGACGCGATCCCATTGTGTTTGTTTTTACTTTTGCTCGTTGCGGAATTCAACATAAGCGCGGTCGCGCAATTGACGCAGCCAATCTTGTAGTGATTCTTCAGATTTGCGAGCACGAACTGATTGACGTGCCTCGGCGCGCTTACGCTCTTTTGAATCTTCGGTCGCTTTACGTTCTGTCACTTGTATCAGATGGAAACCTAATTGCGTTTCGACTGGATCACTGACCTCATTGAGCGCCAATTTATTCATGACAGCTTCAAACTCGGGGTAAGTATCGCCCGGACGTATCCACCCCAATTCGCCGCCTTTAGCAGCAGAGGAATCGATAGAATTTGTCTTGGCTAGCTCTTCAAAAGTCGCGGATTTAGCCGCAATTTTTTGTTTCAGCTCAAGCAAATTTGTCTTGATCTGAGCGGCCGTCAATAATTGCGTAGGACGCATTAAGATATGACGCACGTTGGATTCTTGTATCGTGCTTGCCGCCGCGACTGGTGCGATATCACGTTTGCCTAATAGCTTCAAAACATGAAAACCATTTGGGCTACGAATAATCTCAGAAAATCCACCAACAAAACTAATCTTGTTAATAGCGTCCATGAACAAGGGGGGAATCTTATCTTGTTCACGCCAGCCCACCTCGCCGCCTTTCAATGCTTCGGTCGAATCAGAATAAGTGGCCGCTAATTTAGCAAAATCTTCGCCTATGCGTAATTTTTTGTAGGCTTCTTGCGCACGAGCATTGCGCTGCGCAATGATTTCTGGCGTGGCATTTTCGGGAATACGCACCATAATATGGGCGACATTGATTTCCTGATTTTTACTGGGCGCTGCGGCTTCTGCTGCGAGGAAATTATCTACTTCTAGCTCAGATACTTGTATCTTGCTATCGACTTCGCGTTCGCGCACCCTTTGCATCATGATGTCATCACGAATCTCTTCACGGAAAGTCGCAAACGAAGTGCCATCACGTTCAATCTGATTGCGCAGTTCTTGTAGTGAGGTCTTGTTTTGTTCTGCCATACGTTGCAAGGCACGATCTAGCATGATGTCATCTACCCGCATACCTTGCTCTTTGGCTAGCTGGACTTGCAAGCGATCGATGATCATGCGCTCTAACATTTGCTTTTCTAAATCAACGCGCGCTGGCAAGGGCGTGCCTTGTGCTTTTAACGAACGTTCTATGGAATTGAGGCGATCTTCGACTTCCATTTTGGTAATGACTTCATCATTGACGACGACGGCAATGCCATTGACAACTTGAGATCTAGAGACTTTTTTCGGCGCCGGTTTGGCAGCTTGCGTTAGTGAGTCTTCAATCGGTGCAGTTGGCGAGCCGACGGTCTGCGTTGTCGCCTTGGGCGCCGTTGCCGTAGTTGCTGTTTGGGCAGTTTGCGACCAAGCCGCAGACGACAATGTTAATCCAAAAGTGAGTCCAAATAAGGCCGTTAAACAGACGGATAAACCGAGTGCTGCTGGGCGTTTCAATTGATTCATGTGCAAATTGTGTCGCATAGTGATCCAAAATTCATAAAAAAATGAGGTCTTGCTAATTTACCTCGTCTTTTATCGCCGTTTTCTGGCGAAAGCTGCAATATACACGCTAATTCGTAGACTGATAACCTGAAATATTCTTTTTCAAAGTTTCCACGGGATTACTGCCAAAACCTAAACGTGCTAATCCGTTCAACTCCAGCTGTATCGAGAAGCCTGAGTTATTCGATAAATTGGTGGTCGCAAAGCGATGGGCGACAAAGCGCAAAGCCCAGCAATCGGCGCGATATTCGACCCCGGCCAAGCCCTCTACCATTTTACTATTTTGCAAAGAATAATTGCTCTTACCCACCACGTACCAACGATGTGCCACTGGCCATTGCCCCGACAACTCTAATTGTCTTAAAACTTCACGCTGGAATTGGTATTGCAAATTCAATATTTTTTTAGGCGCTGGTTGCCAACGTACTGCATAGTTGGAACGTACCAATTGACGATCACTCTGGCTTACTTGGAAAGCCGCTTCCACATTCAAGGTATCGGAAACTTGTCCATTGCCGGCCAGCAGCAAATCGGAACGACTAGGAATGGTTTTGCCATCCAGACTGACTTTCTGCGTATTAAAGTTAAAACGCTGACCTAAGGCAAACTTAAAGCGTTCCACGCCATTATCTTCAATAAAACGCGATACTACGGCCGTGGTGATTTGATTGGAATCACCGATACGATCGTGGCCAGTGAAACGGTTTTCGCTAAAAATTTGCGCAAAATTAAAATCAGCTACAGCGGTATCAAAAAGTGGAAAATCTTTTTGCTCGCGAAACGGCGTATTCACATAGAACAAACGCGGCTCCAGAGTTTGGGTCATTTGCTCCCCGAGCAAACTAGCACGACGTTCAAAAATCAGGCCACTGTCGATAGACACGCTAGGGACAGTTCTTTGTAAGCTATCCGGTTTGCCTACGCCAGGATTGTCGATGCGATAGCTAGTCGCATGAAAAGAAATTTTAGGAACGACGAAGAAGGCCGGTTGGAGATACGGCAAAGATACTTGTGGATTCAGCACGGCGCGCTGCCCACGCATCAAAGTCGGATGCCAAAAGCGCGTCATCAAGGCATCCACCGACCAGTCTAAACCCCACACATCATTTTGCCCTGCATGAAAACTCAATTGTGGCAGACGTTCATAAGGCAGAGAAATGGGAGCCGTGATATCTTGTAAGACTTGGTAGCTAGTCGAGCGCAGGGAGGCATTCCAAAAGGACCCGTAATAGTCCACCCCAACTTCACGCAATAACAGGCGTTGCGCGGTCTTGGCGCTTGAGTTAGAGAAGTCAGTGGGATAATCGTTATCAGACGCTTTATTGAGATTCCAAGAAAATGCTAATTCAGGCAAAATATTTTGTCGATGGATAGACGAACCAGCATAACGCGTGGTGTTGGTCAGTTTGTCCGCTATCGCCTCTACCGCCGTCTCACCGGCATACGTATCACCTAAGTAACGACCTTCCAGACCTAGCTGCAAACCACGGCGAGCGATCAATTTGGGATGCACGGTCATGTCGCGGTTCGGCGCTATATTAATATAATAAGGCATGCCGAACTCGACGCCGCCTTTATTTGAATGTCCCACCGTTGGCGGCAGCAAACCAGAGTGGCGCGCGCCTGACAATGGAAAGCTAAAACTCAGCCAAGATGGCGTACCCATAATGGGAACGTCTTTAAAATAGAGTACCGATTTACCGGCAACACCACGATCCAAACCTGTGTCCAAATTCATGGTATCAGCTTGCAAATACCAATCCGGCGACAGTCCTTCACAAGTCGTATACGTCCCGTTGGTGATCTTGGACTTCTCTTCGTTTTCGAATTCAATTTTTTCAGCGTGTCCCTGACCATTACTTTTCGCCAAAAAATAACTCGCTTTATCCACAAAGCCAGCGCCAGTTTCAATCACAAACTGCAGCACATCACCGCGATAGCAATCCTTATTGCGCCTCAATACGACATTGCCTGAGGCATCGAGTTGGTCATTGATTTGATTGTAAGTAGCTCTATCAGCGCTGAAATGTAAATTTCCACGGCGAACATCGACTTGGTAATCCAAATTCAATACTTTTTCGGGCTGCCCAGTCACCAACTCTGCTCGAATCACGGTTGGCGCATAGCGGTTATCTACTTCTTTGATGATGACAGTTTGATGTATCTCGGTTGATTTTTTTTCGACATCGGCGGGCTGGGTCGTCGACTTATTTTCTGGCGCTTTTTCGGATTTAGATGTCTCTTGCAATGGCAGCACTGCCGTGCTTTGTGCGTAAACCGGCGAAAATGCCATCAGTATCAAGCTGGCGATCAGTGTTTTGGTCAATCGCGGATTTGCAGGAACCGTAGCTGCGGACGACGATGAATGCGATAATACGGCTTTGTTTCTTTTGCTGTTCCGGCGCATGGAATAATTAGTGAATGACATTAAGTAAAATGTTTCTCTGGCGCTGAGCGCTCAATAGTAAATTAAGTTGTAACAAGTTAAGTCAATTCGAGGGCAATACTGGTCAATTTATTGGATTGCAAATCTAATTTCCCCTAATTGCCCACCCTAATTGACTCACTGTTTTAACTAGTAGCCGACTAAAAGCTGACTATTATAGGCGCAAACACCCGCTAGCAAGAAATTCGCCAAGGACGCAGCGAGGCAATTGCATGAAGCAGTTCAAAAAAACTAAGCATAATTTAGAAAACCCATAAAAATCACGACCATGTCCACACTACAAGATCAAGATCACAATACGCAACGACTGCTCAATTTACGCACGTGGTTAGGCAGTATCACGACGCCCCAACTTGAGCTAGACAGCATGCGCATCGCCTCAGCCGATGCCAGTTTCCGCCGCTATTTTCGGATTGACGGCCTAGCCGACGGCACTAAATACAGTTTTATCGTGATGGACGCGCCGCAACCGCAAGAGGATGTCAAACCTTTTATCAAAATTGCACAGCTGTTTAAGCAGATGAACCTGACAGTGCCTGAGGTACTCGCGCAAGATACCGAGCAAGGCTTTTTGCTATTAACCGACCTCGGCACCACGATGTATTCCCATGTATTAAATAGCGATACGGCGCACAAACTGTATTTGGATGCCATCGATGCTTTGATACTATTGCAAACCCAAAGCCAGCCCGATGTCTTACAAGAATACGATAGAGAATTTTTGCTTCGTGAGCTAATGATCTTTCCAGAATGGTACATCAAGCAACATCTTGGTGTGACGCTGAACGAAGAACAAAGCGCCAGTTTAAACAAAGTATTCGACGCCTTATTGGCGAACATCGTGGCGCAACCGCAAGTCTTTGTGCATCGCGACTATCACTCCCGCAATCTGATGTTAATGGACAAAGGCAATCCCGGCATTATCGATTTTCAAGGTGCTTTATACGGCCCACTGACTTACGACTTGGTTTCTCTTTTACGTGACGCTTATGTGCAGTGGGATGAAGAAATGGTCTTGGATTGGGCTATTCGTTACTGGGAAAAAGCCAAAAAAGCGGGCTTACCGGTCGCACCCGACATCGACAGCTTTTATCGTGATTTTGAATTCATGGGTTTACAGCGTCACCTCAAAATTTTAGGCATCTTTGCCCGCCTCGCGCATCGCGATGGCAAACAACATTACGTAGACGATATGCCGACTGTCATGGAATACGTGCGCAAGACTTCGCATCGCTATAAAGAATTGATCCCCTTGTTGCGCCTGCTCGATGTGTTGGAAGAAACCGCACCCAAGTTCGGCTATACGTTTTAATTACACTCAGGTTCTCAGATGAAAGCAATGATATTGGCCGCAGGTCGCGGTGAACGTATGCGACCGCTCACCGACACTTGTCCCAAACCTTTGTTAAAAGTACGTGGCCGCCCCTTGATCGTTTGGCATATTTTGAATTTGGTCAAAGCTGGGATCACCGACATCGTTATCAATCATGCGCATCTTGGTCATATGATCGTGGAAGCGCTTGGCGATGGCAGCAAATTCGGTGCAAAAATTGCTTACTCGGCGGAACAAACCGCATTAGAAACGGCGGGAGGCATTGCGCAAGCGTTGCCACTATTGACCGATGGCGAAGCGCCTTTCATTGTGGTCTCGGGTGATATTTACATTCCCCATTTTAATTTCACCGAATGCTTAGACACCTTGGAAGACAAGGATATGTGGGGCAATCCCCATCCACTAGATCAACGCGATGTCGCTTGGCTCTACATGGTCAAAAATCCTGACTTCCATCCTCAGGGTGATTTTTCATTGAGCTTGATGGGATTAAGCAACCACGCAAATGAGGGCAGCGCGCGCCTCACTTTCGGCAATATCGGCGTCTACCGCCCAGAAATGTTTACGCATATCAAAGCTGGAGAACACGCCAAACTCGCACCGATTTTGCGCGACTATGCAGACCGAGGTCAACTCGGCGGAGAGCTCTATCGCGGCGTCTGGCATAACCTCGGTACCCCCGCGCAATTGGCGGCCCTGAATGCGCCTTTAGCCAAGCTGAATTAAACACTATGCAAAATCTGGACAAACTCAGCAAGCACAGGCAACACAGTAAAATCGCTATTTGCGGCGCCGGCCCCGTCGGTCAGGCGCTGGCATTGATGTTGCATAGAGTGGGATTTGCCGCCCAAGACATGGTTTTATTTGATGCAAAAACTAGCGCGCAAGCAAGCCAAGATGCACGCAGCATTGCACTCTCCTACGGCAGCGAGCGACTCTTAAACCAGTTGGATGCAAGGCCACAAAAATCAACTGCCATCACAGAAATTCATGTCTCGCGCCGCCAACATTTTGGCCGCAGCTTGATCACTGCGGCAGACTATCAATTACCCGCCCTAGGCTATGTAGCGCGGTATGGGGATATAGTGAGTCCCTTGGAATTGGCACTTCAGCGAGCTGGCATTGTGACGCATAGACCAGTGCAAGTCAGCCGCATTGATGAGGAAGAACAGCAGGTTGCGATTCACTTGCAAGATGGTAGTACGCATACAGCGGCGTTCGCCATTCAAGCCG
>CAYXJI010000039.1:0-13439 GCA_964465175.1 uncultured Burkholderiaceae bacterium
ATCGCCCCCAACGCGCTACTTCATCGATAGCAGCAGTTGTGAAGCCAGCCTCGCATGGTAATACCAAGCACCAAATCAGAATTATCGGCGGGCAATGGAAGCGCACACCGTTGACGGTTATCGGTGCCGATGGCCTGCGCCCTACACCAGACCGCGTGCGCGAGACGGTATTTAATTGGCTGAACCACGTTTTTCTCAGTCATTGGGAGAATATTGCTTGTTTGGATATGTTTGCCGGCAGCGGTGCCCTAGGATTTGAGGCTGCGAGTCGTGGCGTTGCCAAAGCAGTATTATTCGAAGCTTGTCCCCCAGCGTTTAAGCAGCTAGAGCAGACCAAGGTAAAACTGCAAGCGGAACAGATGATCTTGCAGCGTGGCGATGCGCTAGCTTTGGTGAAGCCCCTCCTGGCTCGCCAAGAACAATTTGATTTGATCTTTCTTGATCCCCCTTTTAATCTAGGTTTTCTTGAAAAAACTGTGCCGCTTTGTGTTGCGCTTTTAAAGCCTGGTGGCGTGCTGTATGTGGAGTCTGAGCAGCTATTGATCTCGGCCACTGGCGACGCAGCACCTGCATGGCTAGCTGGTTGGCGCGTCTTGCGGCACGATAAAGCGGGCAAAGTCTATTTTCATTTGTTGCAACGCAACGCAGAAGTCGGTGAAGCCGATTAAAATCTGGGATAATGCGCACCTACAATCAATTTGCACCCTAATCGCACACACTACACCAAGGAAAAAAAATGGTTACAGCTGTTTATCCAGGCACTTTTGACCCGCTCACGCGTGGACATGAAGACTTGGTACGTCGTGCTTCTGGTTTATTTGATACCTTGATTGTCGGCGTTGCAGACAGCAAAAATAAGAAACCTTTCTTCTCCCTCGAAGAGCGCCTGAGTATTGCGAATGAAGTTTTGGGTCATTATCCGAATGTGAGGGTAGAGAGTTTTTCCGGCTTGCTGAAAGACTTTGTGCGCAAGAACGATGCGCGCGTGATCGTGCGTGGTTTGCGTGCGGTCTCTGACTTTGAATATGAATTCCAAATGGCAGGCATGAATCGTTACTTATTGCCCGATGTTGAAACCATGTTTTTGACGCCGTCTGATCAATATCAATTTATTTCCGGCACGATCGTGCGCGAGATTGCGCAATTTGGCGGCGACGTTTCAAAATTCGTATTTCCTTCAGTCGATGCTTGGCTAAAGAAAAAAATCACCGAACAAAACAAGCAATAAAAGATCACCATGGCACTACTAATTACCGATGATTGCATCAATTGTGATGTATGTGAACCTGAATGCCCCAATGAAGCGATTTATATGGGACCAGAGATTTACGAGATTGATCCGAATAAATGCACGGAATGCGTAGGGCATTATGACGAACCGCAATGTCAACAAGTCTGTCCCGTTAGCTGCATCCCATTTAATCCTGCGTGGCGCGAGAGTAAAGAGCAATTAATGGCGAAATACGAAACGCTACAAGCCGCCAGTAAGAAAACTTAAAAGCCAAAGCTTTAGGCTTCTGGTGATTCGCAAACGCGATTTCGCCCCTGTTCTTTTGCCTCATACAAAGCGCGGTCCGCGCGCAGTAATAAAGTCTGTGCCGCGTTTTCAATTTCACCTAGATTGTGATCGTCCGATAGTGTGGCAATGCCTATCGATAAGGTGACATCGCACAATCCCGTCATGCTCAAACTAAATGCTTTATCCGCCACACTTTTGCGGATGCGTTCGGCTACATGTTTGGCATCGCTGTGACTGGCATTGACCAATAATACGATAAATTCTTCACCGCCAAATCGACCCAAAGTATCGCTCAGTCGCAATTCTGCTTTGATACGCTTTGCGGTTTCTTTGAGGACCTCATCACCGCCGTGATGACCATGTACATCGTTAATTTTTTTGAAGTGATCGATGTCCAAATACATGCAGGAAATACCGTAATGCTGACGACGCGCACGCGCAATTTCTTCTAGCATGCGCTGCTCTACGTGACGGCGATTACTGACATTGGTCAAGGCATCGGTTAAACCGATTTGTGTCAGGCGTTCACTGTTAATCACATTCTCAAGGCAGATCGCGATGATGGAGCCGAGTCGCTCGATGAAATCAGTCCCCATTGCACTGACAAAACGTTCGGGGTCACTGCTACCTAAA
The DNA here is from genome assembly GCA_964465175.1 of uncultured Burkholderiaceae bacterium. Taxonomy (GTDB): domain Bacteria; phylum Pseudomonadota; class Gammaproteobacteria; order Burkholderiales; family Burkholderiaceae_D; genus Undibacterium. The sequence continues at coordinate 2,153 of CAYXJI010000039.1, forward strand.
TTTAAACTACCCAACAATTTACTCTGTCGTATTAAGGGAATGAGCGCAATGCTGGCAGGCTGTTCGAAGCAGGGCGCGAATAATGTTTGATGTTGGGTTTCTTGGTAGAGTCCCAGAACTGGCTTCCGCAAAGGTTTGTCACCTTGGCGCAATTCTGTCTCGTCCTGTACGAATAGCAGATAAGGAAATTCAGTGCTATCAATTTTCAAATCAGCCAACATCTCTTGCAAATTATGTTGCGAGTTGAGGAGCGATAAAGTGACTTGGTCGAGTTCGCAAATTTCTGCCAGCGTGACAAATATGTGGCGGATTAATTCGCGAAAGCTATGTGAACCGATGAGCTGTAAGTCCAGCGTTTGATGGCGCGACAAAATTTCTTGGTTGTGGCGTGCCTCCGCCATTAAATCATTTAACTGAGCGCGTACCACCTCGACTTCATGGCGCATCGCGTCGTCATGTTGATGGGCAGTGAAGGTAAGTGACTTGTCCATGGAATCTCTCGCGAGCAGGTGGTTCAAACAAAAGCTTTTTTGCAATAATGCCATTACTGTATCATAGCCCATAACCCCCAACAGGAACGCTAACAAAAAATCACACTTTTTTACATGCCAAAAATTTAGCATCGCATTTCAAGCCGCGAGCGTAGGAGGGTGTTTTTTTGAATTTGTGCCGCTGATGCTTCGCTAAAACAAAAAATCCCAAGCGATTGACATCACTTGGGATTTTCTTATTTTTGAGGACAAACTATTTTGCGTCTTGGTCTTTAGCTATGCACTATGAGACTTGAAGCTATAGGCTTCAAACCTTAAACCTTAAACCTTAAACCTTAAACATTAAATAAGAAATTCAACACGTCGCCATCTTTCACCACATATTCTTTACCCTCAGCGCGCATTTTGCCTGCTTCTTTTGCGCCGGCTTCGCCTTTGTGGGTGATGTAGTCTTCAAATGCGATGGTCTGTGCGCGGATGAAGCCGCGTTCGAAATCGGTGTGGATGACGCCTGCTGCTTGTGGTGCGGTGTCGCCGATGTGGATGGTCCATGCGCGTACTTCTTTAACACCAGCGGTGAAATAAGTCTGTAGCCCTAAGAGCTTGTAAGCAGCACGAATCAGGCGGTCTAGTCCAGGTTCTTCCATTCCCATATCCGACAAAAATTCGGTTTTGTCTGCATCGTCCAAATCGGCGATTTCGGATTCAATCGAAGCGCAGATAGCGACGATAGGTGCGTTCTGTGCTGCGGCGAAGCTGGTCAGTTGATCTAGTAAAGGATTGTTGGTAAATCCGTGATCGGATACGTTGGCCACATACATCGCTGGTTTGGCGGTGATCAAGCACATAGGCTTAATCAATGCCATTTCTTCTTGGTCTAAGCCCATCGCACGAATAGGTTTCGCGTCGTTTAAGCCAGGCATGATTTTTTCTAGCAGCGTGACTAACTTCACCGCGTCTTTGTCGCCTGAGCGGGCTTTTTTATTTTCGCGATGAATCGCCTTTTCGACGGCGCCCATGTCGGCCAAGCAGAGTTCGGTTTGGATTACTTCGATATCATCGAGCGGGCTCACTTTGCCTGCTACGTGGATCACATTGTCGTCTTCAAAACAACGTACGACGTTGACAATCGCGTCGGTTTCGCGGATGTGTGCCAAAAATTGGTTGCCCAAGCCTTCGCCCTTGGATGCACCTGCAACCAAGCCAGCAATATCGACGAACTCCACAATCGCGTTCTGTACGCGCTCCGGTTTTACAATCTCAGATAATTGTTTAAGACGTGGATCGGGTACTTCGACGATGCCGACGTTGGGCTCGATGGTGCAGAAAGGGTAGTTCTCGGCGGGGATGCCAGCTTTAGTCAAAGCATTGAAAAGAGTAGATTTGCCGACGTTAGGCAGGCCGACGATACCGCATTGAAGACTCATGATGGACTTTACTTAGAAAAATTTGAGTGACTAACGCCAGCTCAGATGGAAACAGGAGTGATGCAAAATGTGGGTAAAATTTTGCGATAACGCGCTATTTTACACCAGTGCCTAGTGAAATTCTCGATTGCTCCTAGGATTCTATCCACGCTTAGCTTGTGCCGTGGGTATCGTAAGCGATCCTTCTCACCGATAAACGATGCAGGAAAATACCCAATAAAATCGCTGCGACGGTCAGTCCCAATACTAAGCCTATCCAAAAGCCCGCGGCTTCCATCGGTTTGGCGGGATGCCACGGGAACCAGCTTGGCGCTAAACCTAAAATCAAACCTATCGGCAACGCGAACCCATAAAACGCCATGATGTGAATAAACATAGGAATACGCGTGACTTTATAACCGCGTAAGGCGCAAGAAAGCGTGACTTGCGCCGCATCCGACAATTGGAAAATAGCAGCCAGTAGCAATAGATTGGCGGCCACGGCTTGAACTTCTGGGTCAGAGGTGTAAGCAGCGGCTACTTGATGGCGTAGCAAGGTCATCAAAGTGGCAGAAAATACCGCGAATACCAGCGATACGCCGACACCCGTCCAAGAAACGAAGCGTGCTTTGACCACATCTCGCTCGCCCAAGGTTTGGCTAACTCGGGTAGTGAGCGCGATGCCCAAGCTCATCGGTATCATGAACGCCAGCGAAGAGAAATTTAAGGCAATCTGGTTGGCCGAGATGGCCACCACACCAAAGCGAGCAACCAACAATCCCACCGCGCAAAACGCCGACACTTCGGCAAAATAAGTGACGCCTATGGGCAGACCAATACGCAACATGGAACGAATTTCACTCCAGCGTGGCGCTTCCCTGTGGGTAAATGGAAAAGTTTTTTTGTAGACGGGAGAGCGATGTATCCACCATACCATGGCTGCTAACATTAGCCACATACCGACGCCCGTGGCAATCGCGCAGCCCGTAGAGCCTAACTGTGGAAAACCCCACTTGCCGTAGATGAAAAGCCAATTAACGATGATGTTAAAGCCTAGGCCAAGCAGCGCAATCACCATGACAGGTTTGGTGTGGTTGAGACTAGTGGTATAGCTATACAGCGCGCGATACATGGCAAATGCCGGCATGCCGATACTGATGACGCGCACAAACTCGGTTGCTTTGGCTTGTACTGCAGGCTCTAGTTCTAAGTAATTAAAAACCTCAGTCGACAGATTGAGTAATAAGCAGGCAATCAGGCCGACGCCCAAGGCCATCCATACCGATTGCCGTACGATATGTGGAATTTTATCAAACGCCGCTGCGCCAACTTCATGCGCTACCACCGCATTCACGGAAATCATGACACCCATTACGGTCACTAGCACGATCGACCACAGCGAAGCGCCCAAGGCCACAGAGGCTAAATCTTGCGCACTGAGATGACCCGTCATTGCAACGTCAGCAACAGACATGCCAACAGTCGCTAATTGTCCAATCAGAACAGGCCAAGCAATTTGCCAAAGTTTTGCAACTTCGGTACGAATTTGGGTTTTCATTATTGAGTAACGCAGGCTTTTAGTTAGTTTTGCATCTTACCTGAAGCGCAAAAAATGGTGGTTGTTGTGGTTTTTAAATTTTGCAAAATCTGCTTGACAAGCAAGATGAGTGATCCTAAAGTGATATCACTTTGATTTCAGCTTGTGTTTGCGAAAATACGCCGTCAACTGGAAAACCTGTCATCGATGATGAGATTGCATTGTTTCACTGGAGAGAAAAATGAAAACCGTAAAAGAAGTGTCTAGTAATCAAGCAGCAGAAAATAAGGCAATGGTAAAAAGAGAAGAGCGTAAATCTGCCATGCAGGAATTCAAATTTGCCTCGGTTGATGGCTACGCCATGATCGCCGTCGGCTTGACCTTGATCGTCGGTGGTATTTTCACCTTTGTCACTTTGTTGATGGGCAGCAGCCTGCGGTTGGTGCGGTGTTGTTGCGCTTGTTGGCGGTGGGAATCGGCATTTTTCTGTTGACGGGCATGTACATGCTGCAACCAAACGAAGCTGCTTTGCTCTCGTTGTTCGGTAAGTACAAGGGGACTGATCGTAGTGAAGGACTGCGGTGGGCAAATCCCCTGTTGAGCAAACGTAAATTAAGCTTGCGTGCGCGCACCTTGAATACCCCGCCGCTCAAAGTGAATGACAAGCGCGGTAACCCTGTCGAGATTGGTGCTGCCATTGTTTGGCGGGTGGAAGAAACCGCATTGGCGATCTATAACGTTGACGACTTCGAACGCTTCGTCAATGTGCAGGCCGAAGCCGCCTTGCGCCATCTTGCCTCGCAATACGCCTACGACGATGGCGAGGATTTAAGTGAGGGCGAAACGACTTTGCGCGCCGGCATGGATGTCGTGGCAGATGCCATGCGCCAAGAGTTACATAATCGCTTTATCGCGGCAGGTATCGATGTAGAAGACGCAAAACTCACCCATTTAGCCTATGCACAAGAGATCGCGCAAGTCATGTTACGTCGCCAGCAAGCTGAGGCGATTATCAGTGCCCGCAAGAAAATCGTTCATGGTGCAGTGACTATGGTGGAAGAGGCTTTGCAAGGTTTGTCTGAGCGAAAAATTGTCGAGCTCGATGATGAGCGCAAAGCCGCGATGGTGAGCAATTTACTCGTAGTGTTGTGCTCCGACAAAGAGACTCAGCCCGTGATCAATGCCGGCACTCTGTATAATTAAGTGGGTGTAATTAATTGAAAGAAGGAATCCCACATGCATCAAATCAATCAACTCGATAGCAAAGAAAATAAGGGCGTACAAGCCGATGCCGCATGCTATCAATCGCGGCAATGGGTCAAGCTATTATGGATCATGTTGCCTTTGCTGACGCTAGGGGTCGCTCTGTTTGATGGGCGACATCTGGCATTGCCACAGTTGCTGCGTAGTCTGTTACTGATTGCTATCATTAATTTATTTGCCTTAAGTATTTTTGGGCATTTGACTATCAAGCTCAATGCGCAGGATTTGCGTTGGCATTTTGGATTTTTTTCTTGGCCTAAATGGCAGTTGAAACTAGCCGACATTGTTCACGTCGAGGTGTGTCAAACCCTGTGGTTTGAAGGTAAGGGAATTCGCTTCACCAAAGAAGGCATGTTGTATAACGCCGATGGCAATGGTGCGATCCGCATCACAAAAACAGACGGCAAAAAAATACGCATAGGTTCGGCAGAACCCGAAATTTTATGCGCCCAATTGCAATTAGCCTTATCGTTAAAAAAATAGTGCTGTATGGCCAGTCCCGGTAAAAAATCTTTCCCCTTGCGTATCGATCCCGTCCTATGGAGCGAGATCGAGCGCATGGCGGCACAAGAGTTGCGCAGTGCCAACGCGCAAGTAGAATATTTGTTGCGTCAGGCACTGCAGCAGCGCGGTCGCAAGATGGTCGATGTGAGCAGTGCGCCTAGGTCTGATTTGGCGCCCGAGTCCAAGTCCGAGTAGCGTTTTCTGCGCGCGCGCGCACGCCCCCCCCAATTCCCTTTTCGCATTGAGAAAATCGCAGATGCAAGCGAGCTCTTTTGCTGCCTGCGATGTCAAGACTATGCGCCTATTTTTTGATTTAATTCTTTTCACTTTCTAAGAATTGGATGAAAATCCGATGCTAGTATTTGATATGAAAAATCGTGGTAAAAATGACACTTTAAATGTTATATTTGAAATTAAACTTTCATTTTATGGGTGGGTTTGCGGCATTTTTGCCTCGTGTAGAGGATAAAAAGAAAAGATGTTTACGTCTCGCATGAAAAACTCTTGTATTATTACGACCTGCTTTATCCTAATAATGAAAATAATATTTCAAAACTTGACGAAGACGAATTTCAGTTTTATTCAAATTTGTTTAAGTTCAAAATATTTTTTCAGTAATCACAAGAGAGAAAACATGAAACTTAAACAGATGACTAAGGCGCTGATCGCCGTGGGTGTAGTCAACACCTTAGTAGTAATCGCTCCCGCGTTCGCGCAAGAAGCGCCAGCAAAAATTCAAAGAATTGAAATTACCGGTTCTAGTATTAAGCGTACCAACACAGAAACTTCTGCATCAGTGCAAACTTTGACGCGTGAAGATATCGAGCGTACTGGCGCTACGACAGCGCTTGGTATTTTGGTCGATACCGTTGCGGTAAGTACTAGCTTAAATGCTGCCTCTAGCTCTTCAGGCAGTTTTGCAACGGGCGCTTCTGCAGTTGGTATGCGCGGTTTGGGTAAAGTGGCGACTTTGGTTCTGGTCAATGGTCGTCGTATTGCACCTTATGGTTTGTCTGACAACGCACAAGAAAATTTCACCGATTTGAACGCCATTGCGTCTGATGCTATCGACCGCATTGAGATTTTGAAGGACGGTGCTTCTGCGATCTACGGTTCTGATGCGATCGCAGGCGTTATCAATATCATCTTGCGTAAAAACTACCAAGGTGCGCAGGTCAAAGCGGGTTACACAGCGACAGAAAATTTGTCTGACCGCCGTACACGCAATGCTTCTGTGATCTATGGTTTTGGCGATATCGAAAAAAATGGTTTCAACACTTATTTGAGCATCGATGCCAATAAACGTGATGGTTACACGACAGCCGAGATGCGCAATCTGTACCCAGCGTGGCACCGTTTGACACCAGGTCGTTCGACTTGGGACGCGAAGAGTGCTTACACACCAACAGGTAACTATTTCATCAGTAGTACCAATATCGTCGCGGCGCCAGGTTGCCCAGCAGGTGATATCGATCCTATCGATAAGCAATGCAAGATGGACATTTTGCAGTACGGCGGTCAGACAACGAATAGTGAGCGTTATGCGCTAGCCAGTAATACTAGTTTCAAAATTGGTTCCGATATCGATGCCAAGTTTGAAGTGACCTACTCGAATTCGTTTGATTCCTACATCCAAGGCCCATCCACCACACCTTCACCTTCCGGTAGTAGTGTTTGGTATAACGTGTATGCTGGCAAAATGGTTGGTCCATTTTCCTATCCAAAGTTGCCAGTCGGCCATCCAAGTAATCCTTATGCGACGCCAACAGAATACCGCGCGCGTTTGATGGATACTGGCAATGGTTTTAACTTCAATAAAACCAATAGCGATCAATTCCGCGCCATGTTGGCATTGGAAGGCACGTTGGGTAATTACGACTGGAAATCTGCTTTCGGTCATATGGCATCCTCTGCTGATAAAGCAACGCGTGCAACGAGTGCAAAAGGCTACACCGACGCTATCGTGAATAAAACTTACGTATTCGGCAAGCAAAATGACCGCGCCTTGTTAGAGTCTATGTTCCCAGTCCGTACGACTAAGGGCAAATCTGCGATCACTTTCTTAGACGGCACTTTGACTGGCGAGTTGATGCAATTGCCAGCGGGTCCTTTGTCTTTCGCTGTGGGTGCAGATATTCGTCATGAATCTTATGAAATGAAGAGCTCAGACAATGTCTTGAACGGCGAATTGGTCGGTATTTTTGGTTTGCAAGTCAAGGATACGCGTAATCAATATTCTATCTTCTCTGAAGCGACTATTCCTGTTGTGAAAAGCGTCGAAGTGAGTGCTGCTTTGCGTGCAGATAAACAAGGCGACTTCGATGCGCATATTTCTCCTAAACTCGGTTTGCGCTACACCGTAACGGATAGTTTGTTGTTGCGTGCAACGGCAGCGGGCGGCTTCCGCGCACCCAATATCGTTGAGTCCGGTAATGGTCTGGGTCGTAGCTCCGTATCCAATGGCAATAACGATTTGCGTCGTTGCCCTATCGCGACGGACTTGAATAATCTGATCCAAAATAACCCTACAGCAACAACCGCTGACAAGAATTTGAGCAATAATTATCGTGCAGGCGATTGTTCTGCTAGCTTGCCAAGTTTTGTGTCTTCAAATCCAAATTTGAAACCAGAAACTTCACGTTCATACACAATGGGCTTGGTGTTTGCGCCGTCTAAAACTTGGAATTTTGGTATCGATTACTACAATATCGAGCGTAAAGACGAAATCGGCACACGTACTGTAGTGGATATCTTGAAGGGCGAAGCAAGTCTGCCAGCAGGTCAATTGCTGCGTATCGATAATTCAAAAGTAGACAATGAGTTCTTGGCCTTGGTTAAGAAATATGCACCAAGCAATGCCATCAATTTCCAAAACATCGGCAAATTGGGCTTGGTGTATAACCCGTACGTGAATAGCGGTAAAACACGTGCTTCTGGTTTTGATTTTGATGCTAAATCACGTTTTAAATTTGACGGCGTAGGCGTATTGAGTTTGAATCTCGAAGGTGCTTACGAGATGAATTACCAAACCTACAGCGTAGCTGATGGTAAATGGAATAAAAATACCAGTGGCACATACGATCGTGGCGGTAAAATGTCTGGCAAGGTGACTGCAGCACTAAAAACAGGTAACTGGGACAATGCTGTGATCGTTAACTATGCTAGTGGCTACAGCGCAAATAGCTTGGGTTCCCCAACGTATTGCGCGACACAAAAAGTGGCTGCTGAGAACTTGGCAACTTGTGAGCGTATCGATGCAGGCATCACGACGAACTATAGCTTGACATACTCTGGCTTCAAAAACACCAAACTCAATTTCTTCGTAAATAATGTGTTTGGTGCAGAGAATCCAACTGATTGGCGCGGTGGTTGGACGCCAAACTTCCGCACTTTCTACGTGAACGGCACTTACAAGTTCTAATTAGTCAGTCGTTAGAAATTTGAACCGAGTGCAAGCTCGGTTCAATATACAAAAGCCCGTTGCACATTTTTGTGCGACGGGCTTTTTGCGATCAAATTTCAGCGAAAATTTATTTGGCAATGGTATGCAATTTCGTCATCGCCTCAGCAAACTCGCCTTTGATCAGCATGGGAATAATCTCCAAACCACGCGCAATTGACTCGTCGATCAAGGGCTGTTCTTCTTTGCGTGGTCTATGCAAGACAAAATCCGCCACGCCTTGTTGTAGATTCAAAGTGCGTGGATGACCTATGCCTATGCGCATGCGCCAATAGTCTTGCGTGCCGAGCGCCGCCGTGATGTCTTTCAGACCGTTATGCCCACCGGAGGAGCCGCCTTTTTTTAATTTAGCAAGCCCCGGTGCGATGTCGAGTTCATCATGTACGACCAAAACTTGTTCGGGCGTGATTTTATAAAAGCGGCAGATCGCTCCGACAGATTGTCCAGAACGATTCATAAAAGTCTGCGGCTCCAATAGCCAAACTTCTTCGCCTGCAATGCGTGTCTTGGCGACTAAAGCATTAAAATTTTTGTCGCGCTGCAAGCTGCTGCCTGCTAATTGATCGACCAACCAAAAACCCGCATTGTGGCGGGTTTGCTCATATTCAGGACCGGGATTACCTAGGCCTACGATTAGTTTGATGCTCATAATAATTTATAGATTTTTAGATCAAAAGCTTTGCTGCAGAGGCGCAGAGAACGCAGATTTTTTTTGGAGGCATGCTGCATTGTATTTTCCGCCTTTGTAGTTCTAGCTTCCATTTCGACTTCGATGCGACGCGTCTAGCGTCGCTCCTGCGTAGGCGGCTTTTGTAGGGCGGGTGAAACCCGCGCTGCTCAGTCGCTTAATGGTCTGGCGGCGCGGGTTTCACCCGCCCTACCACAGCGATCACTTCTTCTTCAACAAAGGCAACAAATAATGCCCCGTCACGCTATGCTCATTCGCTGCCACATCTTCCGGCGTGCCACTGGCAATAATGCGACCACCACCTGCACCGCCTTCCGGTCCCATATCAACAATCCAATCCGCTGTTTTAATCACGTCTAGATTGTGTTCAATGATGACGACAGTGTTCCCCTGATCGCGCAGACGGTGTATCACTTTCAACAGCAAGGCGATATCGTGGAAATGCAAACCAGTCGTCGGCTCATCCAAAATATACAAGGTGCGACCCGTATCGCGTTTAGATAATTCTAAGGATAATTTCACACGTTGCGCTTCACCACCAGACAAGGTGGTGGCACTTTGACCGAGACGGATATAGCCAAGACCGACATCCAACAGGGTTTGTAATTTACGCGCAATCAAAGGTACAGGCTTGAAGAACTCATGGGCGTCTTCGACCGTCATCGCCAAGATCTCGTTGATGTTTTTGCCCTTGTATTGCACCTCCAAAGTTTCGCGGTTATAGCGTTTGCCGTGGCACACATCGCAGGGTACATACACGTCAGGTAAGAAATGCATTTCGACTTTAATCACGCCATCACCTTGGCATGCTTCGCAGCGTCCACCTTTGACATTGAACGAGAAACGCCCAGCGCTGTAGCCACGTTCTTTGGCGACCGGCACGGTGGCGAACAAATCGCGTATCGGCGTGAACAAACCTGTGTACGTGGCAGGATTGGAGCGTGGCGTGCGGCCTATCGGCGCTTGATCCACCGCGATCACTTTATCAAAATGTTCGAGACCGCTAATACTCTCAAATGCAGCTGGTTCAGTTTGCGAACCATATAGATGACGCGAGGCTGCTAGGTATAAAGTATCGTTGACCAAGGTTGATTTGCCCGAGCCGGAGACGCCTGTAACACAAGTCAGTAAACCGACGGGCAATTTCATCGTGACTTTTTTCAAGTTATTTCCCGATGCACCCGCGATCACAAATTGCTTTTCAGGATTAAACGCCGCACGTTTTTTCGGTACTTCGATTTCCAAAGCACCGGATAAATATTGCGCGGTCAAGGAGCGCTTGCTTTGCATGATGTCGTCGAGTGAGCCTTGCGCAATGATCTCACCGCCATGCACACCAGCACCCAAGCCCATATCGACAATAAAGTCGGCACAACGGATTGCATCTTCATCGTGTTCCACTACCAACACGCTATTGCCAATATCGCGCAAGTGTTTGAGCGTACCGATCAATCTATCATTGTCGCGTTGGTGCAAACCGATGGAGGGCTCATCCAAAACGTACATCACACCGGTCAAGCCAGAGCCAATCTGCGAGGCGAGGCGAATCCGTTGCGCTTCACCACCGGACAAGGTATCGGCGCTACGATCTAGGGATAAATAATCGAGGCCGACATTATTCAAAAAGGTCAGGCGTGAGCTGATTTCTTTAATGATGCGATCCGCGATATCGCGCTTCGCGCCAGTCAATTTTAACTTGCCAAAGAAGTCCATCCCTTCGCGCAAAGGCATCGCACTGATTTCATAAATTGCGCGTTCTTGTTTACCCATGCCGACTTTGACATAGCGCGCTTCGATGCGTAAGCGTGCGCCGTGGCAAGACGGACATTCTTTTTCATTGATGAATTTGGCCAGCTCTTCTTTGACTGCCATGGAATCGGTTTCGCGATAACGCCTTTGCAGATTGGTGACCACGCCTTCAAACGTATGTTCTTTGAC
>CAYXJI010000039.1:13449-16496 GCA_964465175.1 uncultured Burkholderiaceae bacterium
CAAAGATCAGTGAAATTGCCACAAGAGTAGAGTGTAATCTCTTCACCTTTTTCATTGATGTAAGTGAACGGGATACTTTGTTTGCCCGAACCATACAAAACCACTTGTTGCGCCGCTTCGGGCAATTGTTCAAAAGGCGTATCTAAATCAAAATCAAAGAAGGCCGCGAGATTCGACAGCATCTGGAAATAGAATTGATTGCGTCTATCCCAGCCTTTAACCGCGCCGCTCGCCAAGGATAAATTCGGAAAGGCGACGATGCGTTTTGGATCGAAAAATTCGATATGACCGAGACCGTCACATTCAGGGCAAGCGCCCATAGGATTATTGAAGGAGAATAGACGTGGCTCTAACTCTTGCAAACTATAGCCGCAAGTTGGGCAGGCAAATTTATTGGAGAATAATTGTTCATGGCCGCTATCCATATCGACCACTAAAGCGCGGCCTTCAGCGATGCGCAAACAGGTTTCAAAAGATTCCGCTAAACGTTGCTTAATTTCTGCTTTGACTTTGACGCGATCGACGACCACATCAATGGTATGTTTCTCCGTCTTTTTGAGTTTTGGTAAATCATCGACGTCGTAAATCTTCGCAGCATGCGTGCCGCTCTGTACCCGAAAACGCACAAAACCCTGCGCCTGCATTTGCTCAAACAAATCGACGTGTTCGCCTTTGCGATTCGACACGACTGGCGCCAAAATCATCAGTTTGCTATCTTCAGGCATCGCCAACACCGCATCGACCATTTGCGACACCGATTGCGCTGCTAAAGGATTTTCTGGGTGGTCTGGGCAATAGGGGGTGCCGACACGTGCATACAGCAAACGCAGATAATCGTGAATCTCCGTCACAGTGCCAACGGTAGAGCGCGGATTGTGTGAGGTGGCTTTTTGTTCGATAGAAATCGCTGGCGACAAGCCTTCGATCAAATCGACATCGGGCTTTTCCATCAATTGCAAAAACTGGCGCGCATACGCAGACAGGGATTCCACATAGCGCCGTTGGCCTTCCGCGTACAAAGTATCAAACGCCAGCGAGGATTTACCGGAGCCAGACAGTCCGGTGATCACCACCAATTTATTGCGCGGCAAATCGATGCTGATGTTTTTTAGATTATGCGTACGTGCGCCACGAACTCGAATCTCATCCTTTTTTTGCAGCGGCATGTCGCCCGCATCAAATTCGATTTCTGCGGGCAGCGCTTTGCCGGACTTTTTGGTTTTGCTAACGGTCATGAATGATTCCTACACATAATTTTTGCAAAAGCATGCAATAAATAAATAATCTAAATTTAAGCTCAATCAAAGCCATGAGCGTAATTTAGGCTATCAAGTTAATTCTGAGCCGCATTTCGAAATGAAAAGCGAGCAACCTGATACTATAACGGGTTTTCAAAAATAAGCGCGAGTGTCGCCGTAAATTGTCCCGAGAAACATCCGTCTGGGACGTTGCCACGCCGTTTTGCTTCCCATTTTTGTCGTATCCCGTTTTATGAATAGTGCAACACCTATGAGCACACCACCGCTCTCGTCCGACTTACTTTCAAATAAGATGTCGTCTGCTGAAATTCGAGCGGGCACGTCTTTGGCGTCGATTTTTGCTTTGCGTATGTTTGGCTTGTTTTTGATATTGCCGATTTTCGCAATTCATGCCAAAACCCTACCCGATGGCGATAATGCCGCCTTGGTTGGCATGGCCATGGGCATCTATGGTTTAACGCAAGCCTGTTTGCAAATTCTGTTTGGCATCGCCTCAGATAAATATGGCCGCAAACCTATCATTATTGTCGGCCTCTTATTGTTCGCGATCGGTGCGGTGATCGCCGCCATGTCGCATAGCGTGATGGGGATATTGATCGGACGCGCAGTGCAGGGCGCGGGCGCGATCTCAGCGGCAATTACGGCCTTATTGGCAGACACCACACGCGAAGAACACCGCACCAAAGCCATGGCGATGGTGGGTGGCTCGATAGGAATTAGCTTTGCATTGTCCTTGGTCTTGGCACCGGTCTTGTATCAACGCATAGGCATGGACGGTATCTTTATCATGACCGCGATCATGGCGATTGCTGCCATAGGCGTGGTGATTTGGATTACCCCAGATGCGCCTACCTTACCTGTAGTTAAAGTGCCTTTGCTTGATGTCTTAAAAATGCCGGAATTAATGCGTTTAAATCTTGGTGTTTTTGTTCTGCATATGAGCCAAGTCGCCATGTTTGTCGTGGTGCCTTCGGCCTTGCTGCAATCCGCCCATTTACCCTTAGACCAACATTGGAAAGTGTATTTGCCTGTCGTATTCGGCTCCTTTTTTGTGATGCTCTTAGCGATTATGCGCGGCGAACGCAGTGGCAAAATGAAGCAAGTATTTGTCTGGGCAATTGCCTTATTGATGTTGGTCCAGTTAGGCTTTTTGGGATTTTTAGACAATGGCACGATGTTGGTGGCCTTATTGTTTGCCTTCTTTTTGGCATTTAACATCTTGGAAGCAAGCCAACCGTCCTTGGTCTCCAGGCTCGCTCCACCGTCGGCCAAAGGCGCGGCGCTCGGCGTGTATAACACCTTGCAAGCGCTGGGCTTGGCCTGTGGCGGCTTTGTCGGCGGCTGGATGAAACAACACATCAGCGCCAGCTCTGTGTTTATTTTTACTGCGGTTTTATCGCTAATCTGGCTTATAATCGCAAGCCGCATGCCGGAATTGCCCAAACGCGCCAGCAAACCGGATTCTGAAAACACGAGCGACATCGCCAGCGCGGTCTAGCCCGCATTGTCAGAAACGCAGTAAGCAAATTTGTCCTCCTGTAAGGAAAGCATTTTTGATCTATTGAAACACGCGAGTTACGTTGATAAATTATTTTTGAGTGTAGGAGAGAATAAATGGCATCACTAAATAAAGTCTTAATCATTGGTAATCTGGGGCGAGATCCAGAAACCCGCTACATGCCCAGCGGCGATGCAATGACCACCATTGCAGTAGCAACCACAGAATCGTGGAAAGACAAACAAACCGGTGAAAAGAAAGAAGCGACCGAATGGCATCGCGTCACTTTC